>NZ_JBDOQQ010000010.1:0-206298 GCF_039839775.1 Roseomonas sp. CAU 1739 | reverse complement strand
CCGCGCCCACGCCGCGTCATCCAGGATCAACCGATCCAGCACGCCCATCCGCCGCCTCCAAAAGGCAGCTTTGAATCATGCTTCCATCAGCCAGGGAATCCCTAGAGTCCACATGACCTAGGGGCGCAGCGCCTCGCAGCCCGGCGCCTCGTGCAGGCGATAGACGCGCGTCGCCGTGCCGACGAAGAGGGCGGCGCGCTCCGCCTCCCCCGCGCCGGCCGCGAGGCGCTTGAAGGCATTCCACAGCACGCCGTAGCCACACATCCCCTTGTCCACGGGGAAGTTGCTCTCGAACATGCAGCGGCCGGCGCCATAGGCCTCGATCAAGGTGTGGACGACCGGTCGCCAGGCCTGCTCCAGTTCGACCGAGCCCGGCGGCAGTTCGCGCAGGTGGAAGTCGTGGCCGCCCACCTCCATGGCGAGGCCACCGAGCTTCATCACCGTGTTCGGCAGGGCGGCGAGCGCCAGCACCTCGCGGCGCCACTCTGCGAAGCCTTCCTCGCGACGCCCGGCATAGGGCCCGACGCCGAGCGGGCCGCCGCAGTGATTCACGACCACGGTCAGGTCCGGCACGGCGCGCGCGACCGCCGCAACCAGCGGCAGCTGCGTCTGGTAGGCCCAGATGTCGAGCACGAGGCCGTGCGCGGCGAGCCGGCGTGCGCCGTCGACGAAGCGCGGATCCTCGAGCGGTCCCGGTGGCGGTCCGAGCAGGTTCGAGCGAACCGCGGGCGAGGGATGCCAGGCGGTGCGGTTGCGCACGCCCCGGAAGCGGGCGCTCGCCGTCGCGACATGCGCTTCGAGCAGAGGCGCCACGCGGTCGCCGAGGGTCAGGTCCACGAAGCCAATGATGCCTGCGCAGGCGCGTACCGGCCCGTAGGTGCCGCTGGCACTCGCCGCCGCGATACCGTTGACGAATTCCGTCTCGCCAAGGGAACGCGCTTCCTCGGGGCCGCTCGCGCGGTACATGGCGCCGCACTGGATGAAGACCGTCGCGCGCACGTCGTGGCCCTCGGCGGTGTCGCGCAGCAGGTCGTCGAGGAGGTAGCACTCGGCTTCCCGATCCCAGAGGTGATGGTGCGGATCCACGATCGGCAGCGCCGGGTCCAGCGGTTCCTCCCGCCGCTGCGCGAGCCATGCGGGACGAACGGCGATCTGGCGTGACGGTGTGAAGTCTGGGGCGGCGGGGGAGGTCATGAGGTGGAGAGTGCCTGCCGTCGGGAGAGCAGGGCAAGCCGAGGCTTGCCGGGAACGGGGTTCTTACCCTGTGTTGCACTCGGGCACCGGAAGCACGCGGCGCGAGTGGCTGTTTTTGGGCTCGGGCCGATCTTCCTCTCTGCACTTGCGGAAGCGGGCATCGGGCTGTTCTTCGGCGGTGTGGTGGTGACAATGATGCCCATGATCGTTGGACTTTATTTTGGACGCTACGAGCTGAGGATGAACCCAATCCTGCTCCTCGGGGGGCTCGCCGGTGCACAGACCATGACGGCGACAATGGCTGCAGTGCAGGAACGCTCAGGCAGTCCGGTCGCGGTTCTCGGCTACACGCCGGCGGTGCCGATCGGGCACATCCTGCTAACCACTAGGGGAACCGTTATCGTCGGCGTCATCGCTTTGTGACCAGTCCGAACTGGATGCGTCTGGGCCACCAGAAAATCCTGACCGCAATCTCGCCCATGCCGCCCCGGTGCCCGGCATGTTCCGCGGCGCTCAGCTCGCGTCGCTGCATGTGCAGCATCGTCAGGGGGCGGCCCCAAGGCGTCCGGATGGCTGGCCACTCGGCACACCCCGGGGCCGCGTTGCGATCAACCCCGCTTCCGGCGCAGGCGTGGCCGCCCTAGCGTTGCACCATGGACCGGCTGACCACTCTCCGGCTTTTCCTGCGCACCCTCGATCGGGGCGGCATCGCCGCGGCGGGTCGCTCGCTCGGACTGTCGGCAACGGCCGCATCGCGGGCGCTGCGGGAACTGGAGGAAGATCTCGCGCTGCGGCTGTTCGACCGCACGACGCGCCATGTCGCGCCGACCGAGGCGGGGGGGCGCCTGGCAGCCCGTATCACGCCCCTGCTTGAGGGCCTCGACGCCGCGATGATCGAGGCGCGCGAGATGCACGAGGAAGCGACCGGCACGCTGCGCATCGTCGCGCGGCGCTCCTATGCGCTGCGTCATGTGGTGCCGCATCTCGCCGGCTTCCGCGCCGCGCATCCGCGGGTCGAGATCGACCTGGAACTGACCGAGCAGACCGGACTGGTGCCGGCGCATGGGGTGGACCTCGTCATCCGCCTCGGCATGCCGGCCGGAAAGTCGTTCACCGGGCACCGGTTGGCATCCGGCCGGCGAATCCTGTGCGCCAGCCCCGGCTACATCGCCCGGCACGGCGCCCCGGCCACGCCCGATGCCGTGCTGCACCACCCCTGCCTGACCTATCGCGAGGCCGATGAGGCGCCGGTCTGGGTCTTCACCACCACCGACGGCGCGCGGCAGGATTTCGCGGTGGCCGGGCCGTTCCGCTCCAACAGCGGGGAGGCGCTGCGCCAGGCCGCGCTGGACAGCATGGGCCTGGTGCTGCTGCCCGAATGGATGCTCGGCGAGGACGTCGCCACCGGCCGCCTGACGCCGCTGCTGCCCGGCCTTCCGGCCTGGCCCGGGCGCTACCAGGCCGAGATCCTTGCCGTGCATGCCCGTGCCGATCGCCTTCCGGCCAAGATCGCGGCCTTCGTCATGCATCTGCTGGCCGTCGCGGATCCTGCCGCCTGACGGCAGAGTGTTTTGCGAAGATGCCGGCTGGCGCGGGAATACAACGCGGCGCCAAGGTGGGCGCAGGAGGAAATGCACCCATGATCGAGACAACCCCACTCACCCCCGTTCTAGGTGCCCGCATCGCCGGCATCGACATCGCCCGCGGCGTGGACGCGGTGCAGATGGCCGGACTGCGGGACGCGCTCGATCGCTTCTCGGTGCTGGTCTTCCCCGACCAACAGATCGACGACGCGGCGCAGATCGCCTTCAGCGAGGGGTTCGGGCCGCTGGAACGCACCCGCGCCGGCGCCCCAGGGGCGGGCAGTCCGGTCATCATCCTGTCCAATATCGGCCCGGACGGCACGATCACGCCGCCCACCGACAAGCAGGTGCTGAACAACAAGGCGAACCGGTTCTGGCACCATGATTCCTCCTTCAAGCCGATGCCGGCGCGGACCTCGCTGCTGTCGGCGCGGGAGATTCCCTCGGCCGGCGGGGATACCGAATTCGCCTCCATGCGCGCGGCCTTCGCGGCGCTCGACCAGGCCGAGCAGGACGCATTGCGGGGTCGCGTCGCCATCCATGACTTCGGCTGGTCGCGCAGCCGCGTCGATCCGGCGCTGGTGACCGAGGCCGAACGCCACCAGCACCCGCCGGTGCGCCAGGCGCTGGTGCTTGAGGAGAACCCCTATGGCCCGGCCCTGTATCTCGGCGCGCATGCCCGCAGCATCGAGGGGATGGGCGAGGCGGAGTCGCGTGCGCTGATCGATCGGCTGATGGCGCTGGCGATGCAGTCTGCCTTCACCTACGCGCACAAATGGCGGCCGCATGACCTGGTCATGTGGGACAATCGTGCCGTGCTGCATCGGGCCACCCCCTTCGCGACGACGACGGAACGCCGCACCATGGTGCGCACCTGCGTCGCCGGCACGGCACCGACCATCGCCGTGGCGGCATGACGGCGGAGACTTTCGAGGGCGACTGGGACCACATCATCGTCGGCGCGGGCAGCGCCGGCTGCGTGCTGGCCAACCGCCTTTCGGCCGATCCGCGCCGCCGCGTGTTGCTGCTGGAAGCGGGCGGGGAGGCACGGCATCCGTACCTTCGTGTGCCCGCCGGCTTTCTCAAGACCTTCCGCGACCCGCGCTTCAACTGGAACTTCGTCACCGAGCCCGGCCCCGGCGTGGACGGGCGGGCGATCCATACGCCACGCGGGCGGGTGCTCGGCGGGTCCTCGGCGATCAACGGGCATCTGTGGGTGCGCGGATCGGCGCGGGATTTCGACGATTGGGCGCAGGCTGGCTGCCGGGGCTGGTCGCATGCGGATGTGCTGCCGCATTTCCGCGGCCTCGAGGACTACCGCGACGATGCGCATCGCGGCGCCGGGGGGGCGCAGCATGTCTCCGACATCCCCGCGCTGCATCCGATCGTCGCCGACTTCCTGGAGGGCGGCGCCGAATGCGGCCTCGCGCGCAACCTTGACTACAACGGTGCGGCGCAGGAGGGCGTCTTCACCTACCAGCGCAGCATCCGCCGCGGCAGTCGCTTCAGCGCGGCGAGCGCTTTCCTCGCACCGGTGCGTCGCCGCGCCAATCTGCGCATCGTCACCGACGCGACGGTGCTGCGCATCGAGACGGCTGCGGGGCGCGCCAACGGCGTCACCTTCGCCCGTGACGGCCGTACGCTGACGGCGCATGCGAAGGGCGACATCGTGCTGGCCGCGGGCGCGATCGGGACGCCGCACCTGCTGCAGGTCTCGGGCCTGGGTCCGGCGGCGCTGTCGCGGGCGCTCGGCCTGCCGGTCATCGCCGATAATCCGGGTGTCGGCGAGAACCTGCAGGACCACTACGCCATGCGGGTGGTCCATCGCGTCACCCGTCCCGTCACGCTGAACGAGCAGGCGCGGCCGCCGCGCCTGTGGTGGGAGATGGCGCGCTGGCTGCTGACGCGGCGCGGCATGCTCGCCTTCAGCCCGGCCCATGCCGGCGCCTTCGCCCGGTCGCGCGACACGCTCGACGAGCCCGACCTGCAATTCGTCTTCACCCCCGCCTCCTATTCCGAGGAAGGCGTGACGGGGCGCCTGCAGGACGTGCCGGGCATGACCATCGGCGTCTGGCAGTGCCGGCCGGAAAGCCGTGGTTCCGTGCGTGCCACCAGCGCTGATCCGCGCCAGGCGCCGGCCATCCAGCCGAGCTACCTGATGGCGCCGGAGGATCGCGCAGCGGCCATCGCCGGGCTGCGCATGGCGCGGCAACTGCTGGGCACGCGCGCCCTCGCGCCGTGGTCGGCGGGAGAGACCGCACCTGGTGCGGAGCAGGTCAGCGACGATGCGCTGCTGGCCTATGCGCAGGCGAAGGGATCGACCGTCTATCACCTGTGCGGCACGTGCCGCATGGGTGGCGACGGTGCGCCGGTGACGCCGGAGCTTCGGTTGCGCGGCATCGACGCGTTGCGCGTGGCCGATGCCTCGGTCATGCCGCGGATCGTCTCCGCCAATACGAATGCGACGACGATGATGATCGCTGCGAAGGCTGCGGCGATGATGCTTGATCAGTCCACCACGAAGCCGTAGGTCAGGCACACGCCGCCGACGCTGCGCAGGCGGGCCGATTTGCCGATGCGGGTGGGCCTGGGTGTGCAGTCTGACCGTACTCTGCTTGATCGGGGCGTCCGAGTCCGCTGGCCGGCTCGGGCAAAGCCATCGCCCGAGCAGCGCCCAGCGAGAGTTGGTCTCCGGTTCCCAGCGCTGCTACCATCGGTCAGCAACGGCGAGGGGCCGGGCCCCCTGCGGTCGCGCAGCCCCGCCGGCCCCTCGGCGTTGAAGCGCACCACCCAGTCCCTGACGATCTGCAGGGTGACATTGCCGATCCGCGCCGCCTCTGAGCGCGTGCCGTCATCATAGATCGCCGCCAGCGCCGGCAGGCGCCTGGCCTGGGCCGCATCCTTGCTCCGCCGCGCCAGGCGGCGCAGCTCGGCAGCGCTGAAGTCGTAACGCAGGGCGATGGCACGTGCCATGGTGAGCCTCCGATGCTCACCAGTTTGAATCACATCGCCGCCGCGTCGGGGAATCCCGCTCGTGAGCCACCGATCATGGGAGTTGGTATGAGCTCGGATGGGGTCACTCCCGCACGCCCGGCGAAGGCATCGGCGATGATCCCCTCAGCCAGAACCAGCCGATCAGGCGGTGCGCGATGGGCCTCTGCTACCATACGCGCATTTGACCCGGGCTCACCGAGGCTCATACGCTTTCGGCCAAGCTGCGAGCACAAGAACAGGAAACGCCATGAAACGTCGCACTTTTCTGCAGGCCGCCGCCGCCGGCACCTTCGCCGCCGCGGCACCCGCCGTCGCCCAGCCGGCCCGCACGGCGACGCTGCGCTTCGTGCCGCAGGCCAACCTCACCGCGCTCGATCCGATCTGGACCAGCGCGATCGTCACGCAGATGCATGGCTACCACGTCTACGACACGCTCTACGCCGTGGACGGGAACCAGCAGCCGCGTCCGCAGATGGCCGAAGGCCACACCGTCAGCCCGGATGGCCGCGTCTGGACCATCCGCCTGCGGGAAGGCCTTCGCTTCCACGACGGCGAACCCGTCCGTGCACAGGATTGTGCCGCAAGCCTCGAGCGATGGTCGAAGCGCGACGCCTTCGGGCAGATCCTCGCCGCGGTGGTCGATCGCTGGGCCGCGACCGACGACCGCACGCTCGAGATCCGCCTGAAGCGCCCCTTCCCCTTGCTGCTCGACGCGCTCGCCAAGCCGGACGCCAACGTCCCCTTCATCATGCCCGAGCGCCTGGCCCGGACCGACGCCAATACGCAGGTGGCCGAGGTGGTCGGCTCCGGCCCCTATCGCTTCCTGCGCGACGAGTTCGTCTCCGGCAGCCGCGTCGTCTATGCGAAGAACGATGCCTATGTGCCGCGGCAGGAAGCCTCGGACTGGGCCTCGGGCGGCAAGGTCGCGCATTTCCCGCGCATCGAGTGGCACATCCTGCCCGACCCTGCGACCGCCGCCGCGGCGTTGCAGAGCGGGGAGATCGACTGGCTCGAGCAGCCGCTATCGGACCTCATCCCGACGCTGCAGCGCAATCGCAACATCGCGGTGGACATCCTGAACCCCGCGGGCCTGCTCTCCATCATGCGGCTCAATCACCTGCAGGCGCCGTTCAATGATGTGAAGACGCGCCAGGCGGTTGCGCTCTCGGTCGACCAGCCGGAATACATGCAGGCGACGCTCGGCACCGATCGGTCGGTCTGGCGGGAATGCCGCAGCCTGTTTCCCTGCGGCACGCCTCTCGGCGTCGAGGACCTGTCGGAGTTCAACAGCCCGCCGCGCAGCCTCGACCGCGCGCGCGCCGCGCTGCAGGCTTCGGGCTACAAGGGCGAGAAGGTCGTCATCATCAACCCGACGGACTTCCCGCTGATCGGCCCGCATGGCCAGGTCACGGCGGACCGCCTGCGGCGCATCGGCATGAATGTCGAACTGGCCGACACCGACTGGGGCACCGTGGTGCAGCGCCGCGTGCGGCGCGAACCGGTGGAGCAGGGCGGCTGGAGCATCTTCCACACCTACGGCTCCTCGCTCGCCTACCTGAATCCGGGGGTGTCCTCCCTGGTCAAGGGACCGGGTGCGAGCGGCTGGTTCGGCTGGTACACGAGCCCGCGGGCGGAAGAACTGGTCCAGGCGTGGCTTGATGCGGCGGAACCGGAGCGGCAGCGCAGCCTGGCGAACGAGATCAACAAGCTTGCGCAGGACGACGTCGCGACCATTCCGCTCGGCCAGTTCTTCATCCGCACGGCGCACCGGCGGAGCATCACCGGTTTGGCAAAAGGGAGCATGCCGTACCCCTGGGGCGTGCGTCCGTCCTGACGGTGAGGCGGGTGGCGCCGGCTATGCCATGCCGTCAGGCCTTCGGTTGTACAGGCCTGGCGTGTGGGGCGTGGCGACCGCACCGAAGGTTGTCCGGAGCAGGGCGCGTACTGCCTTTCGCAGGGGGCGTGACGCATGATGGAAGCTCCGGCAACTTCTCCGCGGAGGAGAGCCGCCATCGTAGGATCGCATAGGCTCGAGTTGAGCCGCTCTCGGCCTCGATCTGGTCACGCTGCGGTCCTTCGCCGCGGCTGCCGGAGAGTGCAGGCTCGCTCGTGCGGCGGAGCGCGAGCACATCGCGCAGTCGGCCGTCAGTCGGCGCATCGCGACGCTCGAGGCCTGCGCGGGCGTGCAACTGCTGCGCCGGCACGACCGCGGCGTGGAACCGAGTGAACCGCCCCGGCTTCGTCGGAGACTCCAACTCTTGAGAGGCTGGAGCGGTGACGATCAAGACGACGAACAGGTCTTCGCCACCTACTCCCCGTTTCGCCCCGGACCATTCGCTCTCGGCTGGCGCGCAGCGAAACGAAGGCGGCTATCATCCCGCTGCTTTGTCCCGCGTTCACCGAGATCGGCATCGTCGGTCACTGCTGGCAGATTGAAGTTGCGGCACGCGGCCCTGCGGCCTGCCTGAAGATGCGTAGGCGGTGCTCTGCGGCTGCCCCTAGATGCCGGTGGGGGCGCGGACGCTCGCGGTGGAGACCAGTTGGGACCTGTCGAACCCTTGCCCCGGCGCGACGGCCGGGTCGTGGTGTTCGACCAGCCGATCCGCCGAGGCGATGGGGACGCACGGTTCACGCCCGGACCTTGGGCGCGGGAGCAGCCATGGGACTTGCCCATTGTATGCAAATTGGCGTCACTATGAATTGACTCGTAACCGCTTGGTGGTTCCGGGGCCAAGGTCGCCGGACCTGCTTGACGCGTCGGGGGTATGTATCCTGGTCGTGGATTGATCACTGAGGCCTGGCATCGCCTGGGACTCAACGCGCTTCGGAGGCCGCAGATGGCTCTGTTCTAGGGTGATAGCTTCAAAAACACCCTGGTCGGCGGCGCGGACGCCGATATGGTCGTCGGCTATGCCGGCGCCGACAGCCTGTTGGGCGGAGCCGGCAACGACTCGATCTTCGGCGGCATCCTGGACCCGCTCAGTGATGCCGCAACGGGCCCCTATGCCGATTTTCTGTTCGGGCAGGACGGCAACGACCTGATCTTTGGCGGCTTCGGCGGCGACCGGATCGACGGCGGTGCCGATAACGACACGATCTATGGCGACCTGCAGGTCTTCGTCACGCCGCCCAACAACATCAGTTCGAACGACACGCTGCTCGGCGCTGCGGGCGACGACGTGATCCATGGCGGCATCGGCAATGACCTGCTGGTCGGCGAGGCCGGCTCGGACGCGCTGTATGGTGGCGATGGCAACGACACGCTGAAGGCGGCCGGCGCCGTGGTGGAGACCACGGCGAACACGCTTGACGGCGGGGCCGGTCATGACCTGCTGGAAGGGTCGAACGGCAACGACGCGATCTACGCGCTGGTCGGCGGCGACACGGTCTACGTCTTCGCCGGCAACGATACCGTCTCCATCTCGGATCAATCATTGTCGTCGGTGACAAACGTCGGCAACTATGATGGCGGTGATGGCCGGGACGCGCTCAGCGCCATCAATGTCGCGACGGTTGGCCTCGACATCGAGCAGATCGGGCGCGAATACGATAACGCCTACCTGGCGGATGCGGAATTCCATCTGGCCCTCGCCGCCGTGATCAAGTCGATCGAGGACTTCGAGGGCACGAACGCCGCCGATTTCCTTCAGCTGTTCAACGATGTGAACAATGCTGTCCTGGCTGCCGGCGGCGATGACACGGTCACCGCGTCCGGGGGCAGCGACACGCTGGTGGGCGGTGAGGGCCAGGATATGGTCCGGCTCGACTGGAACATCGGGGTGGAGCGTGTCGATGTGCGGATCAGCGCCGGCAAGACGGGCTCCGCCAAGAAATACGACGCGCTTGGCGCGACGATCGGCACCGATCTGCTGGCGCAATTCGAAACCTACTACCTGACCAATGGCAACGACACCTTCATCGGCGGCAGTTCGGCCGACACCACCGACCCTTCGCTGTTCGGAGAGATCGCCTTCGGCGCTGGCGGCCAGGACAGCATGCAGGGCGGGTCCGGGGCGGATTCGCTGCATGGCGGTGCCGGCAACGACACGATCTGGGGCGGCGCGGCCGGCACCCAGGTCGATGGGCGCGACATGCTGTTTGGCGATGCCGGCAACGACACCATCTCCGGCAACCAGGATGGCGACACGCTGTATGGCGGCGCCGACAATGACTGGCTGGTCGGCGGCGACAGCGGTGCGGCGACGGTGGGCAGCGGTACCCGCGTCGACGGCGCAGACCTGCTGTTTGGCGAGGCCGGCGCCGACACGCTGATCGGCGACGACGACGCTGACACACTCGATGGCGGCAGCGAGGCGGATTCGCTGCTCGGCGGCGCCGGGGCTGATTCCCTGCTCGGCGCGGCTGGCGCCGACACGCTGCTGGGCGGCGACGACGCGGACACGCTCGATGGTGACCAGGATGCGGATTCGCTGCTGGGCGGTGCCGGCACGGATTTCCTGCTCGGCGGGGCTGGCGTGGACACGCTGCTGGGCGGCGACGAAACCGATATCCTCGACGGCGGCAGCGAGAATGATTCGCTACTCGGCGGCGGCGGCGACGATTCCCTATTCGGCGGCGCGGGCGCGGATACGATCGATGGCGGCGCCGGCAGCGACATCGTCGAGGGTGGCGCTGGCGCCGACAGCCTGCTGGGCGGCAGCGAGGACGTCCTCTCCTATACCAACGACACGGGGGGTGTGACGATCGACCTCGCGGCGCGCAGCGCCGCCGGCGGCGCTGCGCTGGGCGACACCTTCAGTGCCGGCTTCGACAGCGTCACCGGCGGCTCCGGCAACGATGTCCTGCGCGGCGACGGGGACGCCAACAACCTCACCGGCGGGGAGGGCAATGACCTCATCGAGGGTCGCGCCGGCGCCAGTGACCAGCTCAACGGCGGGGGCGGCGAGGACACCGCCTCCTATGTCGGTTCGACCGCCGGGGTGACGGTGGATCTCGCCACCGCGGACACCACGCCGGGCTTCACCTTCGGCAAGGTCGCCGGGCATGGCGGCGACGCCGAAGGCGACGTGCTGTCGCAGTTCGAGCATCTGGAAGGGTCCTCCCTCGGCGACTGGCTGGGTGGCGACACGCTCGACAACGCGCTCTATGGCCTGGCGGGCAACGACACGCTGACCGGCGGCGGCGGCAACGACACGCTGGTCGGCGGCACCGGCGCGAACAGCCTGCTCGGCGGCGACGGTGCCGATTCGATCCTCGCCGGCGGGGACAACGACACCATCGACGGCGGCACCGGCAACGACACGATCGACGGCGACAAGGGCGACAACAGCCTGTCGGGCGGCGACGGTGCGGACTTCATCCACTCCGGCAGCGGCAACGACACCGTGCTGGGCGGTGCCGGCAACGACACGCTGACCGCCGTCGCGGGCGCCAACAGCGTCATGGGCGGCAACGGTGCGGATCGCATCGTCAGCGGTGGCGGGAATGACAGCATCGATGGCGGCGCGGACGACGACACGATCGACGCCGGCTATGGCGCGAATGGCATCCTCGGCGGCGACGGCGCCGATTCCATCGTCGCGGGCACGGGCAACGACACGGTGCAGGGCGGCGCCGGCAATGACACGCTGACCGACAGCGGGGGCGCGAACAGCCTGGCTGGCGGCGACGGCGCGGACCGCATCACTACGGGGTCCGGCAACGACACCATCGATGGCGGCGCCGACGACGACCGCATCACGGCCGGAGCGGGGGCGAACAGCGTCATCGGCGGCACTGGCGACGACACCATCATCCTCGCCGCCGGCAATGATACCGCCGATGCCGGGTCCGGCCAGGACAGCATCGTCGCCGCGGGCGGAACCGCGCGCATCCTGGCCGGGGCTGGCGACGACACCATCGTCGGCGGCACCGGCGCCATGACAGTCGACGGCGGTGCCGGTGCGGACCGCTTCAGCGATACGGGCGGGACCGACTGGTTGTCCTACGCCGGCGACACCGCTGGCGTGACGGTATCCCTGGCCGGCGGCACGGGCATCGGCGGCGATGCCGCGGGCGATGTCGTCGGCGCGGGGTTCGAGGTGCTGCAGGGCGGCACGGGCCATGACTCACTGACAGGCGGGCTCGGCAATGACACCATCATCGGCGGCGCCGGGCGCGACACCATCACCGGCGGCGCGGGCGGTGCGGACAGCCTGGCCGGCGGCGCCGACAACGACTTCTACATCGTCAACGACGCCGCCGACGCGGTGTTCGAGGATGCCGCGGGCGGCATCGACATGGTGCGCACGACGCTCGCGGCCTACGCGCTCGGCGCCAATGTCGAGAACGTCACCGCCGGCAATGCCGTGGCGCACAACTTCACCGGCAATGCGCTGAACAACCTGATGACCGGCGCGCTGGGTGCCGACACGCTGGTTGGCGGGGAAGGCAACGACCAGTTGAACGGCCTCGGCGGTGCCGACAGCCTGGTGGGCGGCGGCGGCAACGACATCTACTTCGTCGACAATGCCGGCGACGTGGTGGTGGAACTGGCCGGTGGCGGCACGGCCGATGTGGTGCGGACGACGCTCGCCAGCTTCTCCCTCGCGGCGCTGGCGCAGGTCGAGAACCTGATCGACCAGGACAGCATCGCCAGCGCGCTGACCGGCAATGACCTCGCCAACCTGATCACCGGCAACCTGGGCGACGACACGCTGGTGGGTGCGGGCGGGGCCGATACGCTGATCGGCGGCGACGGCAATGACAGCCTGTATGGCGGCGCGGATGCCGACCGGATGAATGGCGGCGACGGCAACGATTCCTATCTGGTCGACAGCGCGGGCGACATCATCACCGAGTTCGCCAATGATGGCATCGACACACTGCGCACCACGCTCGCCTCGCAGATCCTCGCCGCCAATGTGGAACATCTGATCGGCCTGAACGGCACGGGCCAGGCGCTGGTGGGCAATGGCCTCGACAACAGCATCATCGGCGGTGGGGGTGCGGACACCATCACGGCCGGCGACGGCCGCGACACGATCGATGGCGGCGGCGGGGGCGGACCAGTTCCGTCTGGGCGCCGTGTCGGACAGCACGCCCGGGCAGCGGGATGTGGTGCTGGACTTCACCTTCGATGCGACGAACGGCTTCGACCGCGTGGACCTGCGGCTGATCGACACGGACCCGGTCGCACCGCTGGACCAGGGTTTCACCTATATCGGCGGTGCTGCCTTCGGTGCGACCGGTGTGGCGCAGCTGCGGGTGACGGCGGTCGCAGCGGGCGTGCAGTTGGCCGAAGGCGATTTGAATGGCGACGGCACAACGGACCTCGCGGTCGAGATCCATGCAGCCGCCACACCCGTCGCGGGGTGGTTCCTGTTGTGACGTCGCACCACTGAGCGAAGCGTGGGCGCAACTGCGGCGGAAGGGGGGAGACGGTTCGAATCCGGGCGCGCTCCTTCCGCCACCGTTTGCCGCCAAGTCCACTGACCGACAATGGCGTCCCCATCACGCCCCGGCACGGACCACGGCGCGCCGTGTCCGAGACTGAACCGGCCGGTCCCGGTTCCATGCGGCGGTAAAGCAGATCGCGCCCGATGGACTCATCTGGACGCGCGAAGATGCTCTCAAGACAATAGGCTGGAGCATGTGGCGTGAGCGAAAGCGAACGGACCCTGCTCTACGCGCTCAAGCCGGTTGGCAGGACCGCCGCCAACGCCATGTCGCGGTCGGCGCGCAGGTGCTCGCGCATCAGAACCTCGGCCGTCGCACCGTCCCGCGCGAGGATCGCGACGATGATCCCGCCATGTTCCTCCAGCGCGCGTGGCGCGCGGCCGTGGCGCAGAGTCATCAGGCCGAAGCGGTGCACCTGGTCACCGAGTTGGCTCATGAACCTGGCAAGTCGCGCATTGCGGGTCAGCGCGATGATGTGGGTGTGCAGCCGGACGGAGGCCTCGTAGGCTGCCTGAAGGCGCCCGGCGGCGGCATGAGCCAGCGCCTCGGTGTGGTCGGCCGTGAGGGTCTGCGCATCGGCAGGCGTCAGGTGCTCGGCTGCCAGCCGCGCGGCGAAGCATTCAAGCTGCTCGCGCAGCTGGTACACCTCGACGATGTCCTGGACCGACGGTTCCGACACCACGACGCCCCGCTGTGGCAGGATGCGGACCAGCCCGCCGGCGGCGAGCTCGCGCAGCGCCTCGCGGATCGGCGTCCGGCTGATGCCGAGCTCCTCCGCAAGTTGGTTCTCTGAAAGCAGACTGCCGGGCGGGTATCGCAGGTCGAGGATGCGCTCCCGGATCGTGTCGAGCGCCTGCTCCCGGAGGTTGCCGGCCGGCCTACGCGCGCGCCCCATGCCTCAACCTGCGTCGTACGTATTGTCCGATCCCAACGGCGGAATCGTCGAATGCGCCATCGCGCATGACGAAGCGTCCGCGCACGAGCGTGTGGATCACGCGCCCCGTCAGCTCCCAGCCCTCATAGATCGAGTAGCCGGCCGAACTCACGACCGACTCCCGCGTGACGGTCCAGCGCGCGGCAGGGTCCACGATAGCGAAGTCGGCATCCATGCCGGGCACGATGGCGCCCTTCGCGTGCGCCAGTCCCATGGCACGCGCCGGATTGGTCGCCGTCAGCGCCGCGATGCGCGCAAGGCTGAGACCGCGCTTCGCATGCCCCTCGCTCAGCAGCACGGGCAGCATCGTCTCCATCCCGGGACAGCCGGGCGATGCGGACCAGATGTCGCCGTCCTTCGAGGTGATATCGCGATGCACATGGTCCGTCGCGACGGTGTCGATGCTGCCGTCGAGCAGTCCGCGCCACAGTGCCTCGCGATCCGTGGCCTCGCGCAGGGGCGGGTTGATCTTGCCGATCATCCCACCCGGCCAGGTCACGTCATGCGTCAGGTAGTGCGGGCAGGTTTCGACGAACACGCGTGTGCCCGCTGCGCGCTGGCGCAGGGCGGCGTCGAGTGCTTCGGCCGAGGAGGTGTGCACGACATAGAGCGGTGCGCCGGTGATCCTGGCGACATAGGCCGCACGCTGCACCGCGTCGGCCTCGACGAAGGGTGGGCGCGTGGCGTTCCAGCTCGCCAGCCCGCCGGCGCCCTGCGGATCGGCACGCATCACGCGCTCGCGCATCACCCAGGCCATCTCGATCGTCTCGGGGTGCGGGCAGACCATGCCGCCATGGGCGGCCGCGGCCTCGCACAGCCGCAGCAGGAACCCGTCGTCGATGTCGGGCAGGCCGAGGCGCTTTCCCTCGCCGCCCCGGTTGTTCATGAAGATCTTGAAGCTCGGCGCGCCCCAGTCGCGGATGCAGGCCTCCACCTCGCCGAGCTGCTCCTCCGTGGAGATGATCGGGTGGTAGCCGAAATCAATTCGGGCGCCGGCCGCCGTCACGGCGATCACGTCGCCGAGGATGGTATCGAACGGCTCGGTCGCCATCAGGTACGGGATGAAGCAGGTGATGCCGCCAGCCGCGGCGGCGGCCGTCTCGCGGTCGGCATCGGCGGGCACCCGCGGGCGGGAGATGTCCTTGGCGTGGCCGAGATGCAGGTGCGCGTCGATCGCGCCCGGCAACACGACGAGACCGTTCAGCGAAACAACTTCGCGTGCCGGCACTTCGGTGCCTGGCGCGAGCAGGGCCGCGATGCGGCCGCCCTCGACCGCGATGTCGCAGGGTGTCGGTTCGGCAGCACCGGGCAGCACTACGGTTGCGCCCGTCAGCAGCAGGTCGCAGGCCATCGCCGTCACGCCGCCGCCGGCAGCGCCTGCAGCGCGGCGGCGCATTCCTCGGTGCTCATCACGTCGGCGTATTTGGAAGCCATGTCGAACAGGTTCACGGCGTGGGATACGCGGCTGCGGTCGTAGACCGCGTCGTGCGGGACGACGACCTTGAAGTTATAGGCGAATCCATCGACCACGGAGCCGCGCACGCAGCCGCTCGTGGTGCAGCCGGTGACGACGAGCGTGTCGGCGCCGAGGTCGATCAGGTAGCTCGCCAGCGGCGTGCCGAAGAAGGCGCTGGGATGCTTCTTCGGCAGCAGGATGTCCTTCGGCTGTGGGCGGATTTCCTCGACGAAGTCGTAGCCGCTGCGCGCGACGGTCATCAAGGCCGGCACCTTCTCGGCCAGCCGCCCCTGGTCGAAGCTCTCCTTCGGCGAGACATGAGGGTAGAGGACCGGCCAGCCGCGCGCACGAAACAGCGCGAGCAGCGTCTCGATGCGGTGCACGGCCTCCCAGCCCACTTCGCCGCAGGAGGTGGGGAATTCCTTGATGGCCTCCCAGAACGGCATCGGGCGCGTTCCGACCGTGCGGTACTGCACGTCGATGATCAGCAGCGCCGGCCGCTGCCCGAGCCCGGAGGCGCGGCCGAAGCCCGCCGCGCCGTAGGCTTGCTGCTCCTCGGCTGGAATGATGCCGTCCCAGGGTTTCATGGCGCGCGCTCCGATGCGGGTCGGCGTGATGGTAGCGAGGAAGCGTTCTGCCACACAAGTGGGATCCCAGTGTCTTGACAGGCGTACCGGTGCCGGATGAAGTGTTCTGGGCGTCCTGTCCCGAACTTTCGTCGCATCGAGGCAGATGGGCAGGCCGCTGAATGACAGGACTGCGACCCACGAACGACGTCCATGCGGATGCCTGGGGCGGGACACCCCGGTAGCCTGGCCTGTGACGCACGCAACCGCCGCGCCTTTGGAGGAACGCACCCGATGAGGACACCGATCGCGCGCCGCGCCATGCTGGGCGCAGGCGCTACGCTGGCCATCGCCACGCCGGCCTTTGCCTTTCCGGACCAGCCTGTTCGCATCGTCGTCCCCTGGAACGCGGGCGGCGCCACGGATGTCATCTCGCGCGCCCTCGCATCGGCGATGGCGCCGCTGCTCGGTCAGCCGGTGGTCGTGGACAATCGGCCCGGCGCCAACGGCGCCGTCGGCGCGCAGTTCGTGGCCAGCGCGCGGCCGGACGGGCACACGCTGTTCGTCGCCAGCGCGGAGACGCATTCGGTCAACCCGCTGGTGTATTCGCGTCTCGCCTATGACCCGGTCGCGGGCTTCGAGCCGGTCACCGTATTCGCCAACGGGCCATTCGCCCTCGTCGTTCGCTCGGGGCTCGGTGCGGACACGCTCGATGCCTTCGTCACCCTCGCGCGGAGCCGGCCAGGCCAGCTGACCTACGCATCCTGGGGCATCGGGTCCACGTCGCAGCTGGCCGCGGCGAGTGTGATCCAGCACGCCGGGCTCGATCTCCTCCACGTGCCCTTCACCGGAGCGGCTCCGGCCTATACGGCGCTGGTGGCCGCCCAGGTCGATGCAATGTTCATGAATGCGGGGCCGGCCGAGGCGCTGGCACGCGACGGGCGCGTCAAGATCCTCGGCATCGGTTCCGCCCAACGCGTGCCGCTGCTGCCCGCGGTTCCGACCCTGCGGGAACTCGGCATGCCGCTCGATGCCGCGAACTGGTTCGCCCTGCTCGGCCCGGCCCGGACGCCGCCTGCGGCGGTGGCGCGCATCGCCGCGACTTCGTCCGAGGCTCTCCGCACGCCGTCGGTACTGGAAGTTTTCCGCGCCCAGGGCATCGTGCCTGTCGGATTGTCACCAGAAGAAACGCGCACCTTCATCACCGCCGATCGCGAGCACCTTGGCCCGATCGTGCGCAGCCTCAATATCCGCTTGGATTGAAGGTGGCTCGGCCGGGGCAGGACGGGCCGGTTGAACCGGCCGTCTCTGGAGCGTGATGGCTGCAGGTGCGAATGCACCGGAGGTCTGAATCACGCGATCAAACAATAGGCTGGAGCGTGATGGGTGAACGAATGTGCACCAATCATGCTCTGGCCCGCGCGTCATGCAGGGTTCTCCGGACGTGTCCGCAAGCTGCCCGACCGCTTCGGGCAGGCTTGCCGGGATGGTTGGGGGACGGAGGCGTCAGTCGATGCTCATCGATCGCCCAGCGACCGTGGCCCCCGGGAAAACCGACCCGGCCATTGTCGCACGGCAGGTCTCCGCAGCCATGATCGGCGCGTCACGCTCCAGCGTCGAGCCCATGCCGCCCGCCGAGAACGTCAGCGCGTCGCACAGCGCGGCGAGACGCGTTCGTACCTGACCCTCCTCCCGCGACGGCGACCGGACCACGAAAGTCGGTGCTCCGTCACCGAGCGCGATCGCCGCGACATATCGCGGCCCATTCGCGCCGAGCAGGCTGGCGGCCGGTTCCCTCGCGACGTCCAGCACTGCCCCACCGCCTCGCCCGTAACCGATCACCACGACCGGCCCCGCGCCGACCGTGGTGGTCATGGCGTCGAGTGCGCCGAGCGCAGCGGCCGTGACGGTATCCTGTCCTGTCCGTATGGACCCGCAGGAGGGCGGCACGAATTCGAGCACAGCCGCGTGTTCACCGAGCAGCGCCGCCACGAGCTGGTCGCGCGCCGCATCGCGCATGGGTTCCGGCGTCAGCAGAACCACCGCCCCATCGCCGATGCTCCAAGCCGGCGGCAGGCTCAACAGCGCTGGCGCATGGCATCGCGGTGCTGCCGGCATGATGACGTCCAGCGCCTCGAAGGTCGTGAATTCGTAGGCGGTGGCCGGGCGAACGGTGAGGCCAATGGCGAACGCCATCGCAATGAGGCAGGGCTTCATCCTGGGGTTCCTCCTGTCGTGACCGTGACGTCATGGCCCCGCGCGGCGCGGGGAACTGGCTTGATCGCGGCGAAGTCCATCGCGCCTCGCCACGTGCGTGCCACGCACCCGGCGTCATCGCCGCCGTGTCGTCCGACCAGCCGAAATTGCCCCGTCCCCACGCCGGCGCGAGCCAACGCGCCATGCAGAATCGCGCAGCCCATGAGCCCGCACAGGCCCGCCAGGGTGATTGCCAGTGCCTGACCCCACAGCGCGCTCGCCTGCACGACGCCGGGAATGACGACGAGCACCGCCAGGCCGCGTCCGGTCAGCAGCAGGCCGCTGGTGCCGGCGGCGGAGCGGCGGCCGAAAAGGTCCACCGCCACGGCGGGCGAGAGCGCGACGAACGCGCCCTGGAAGAATCCGAAGACCAGGGCGAAAGGTATCAGCGCCCCATTTCCGGCGCACGCCCACACCAGCATGGCGAGGCTGATCCCGGTGCAGGAGAGCAGCAGCGTGGCACCGCGGCCGATGCGGTCGGCAACATGGCTGAGCAGGACGCGGCCGCATATCGAACCGATGCCCACGGCGCTCAGCAACGCCAGTGCCTTCTCCTGCGACAGTCCCGCTAGCGTGGCCGAGCGCGGTAGCCATGCGAAGGGCAGCGAAACCGGGATCGAGACCAGCAACACTGCAACGTAAAGCCGCAGGAAGGCAGGGCTGCGGCGCACCGCCTCCAGCTGCGGTCCTTCCGTCGACAGGCCATGCACGGTCGAGCCGGGCAGCAGCGGCGCTCCGGCCAGGCCCAGGACCAACACCATCACGGCCAGGACACGCATCTGCACGCGCCAATCGCCGAGCGGGGCGAACAGCGTGGCGACGACCGGCACCAGCAGCGTCGCCACCCCGATCCCCATCGCCGCGATGCCCGAGGCGAGGCCACGCCGCGCGGTGAAGCAGCACTGTACCGCCGCCATGGCCGGGATGTAGGCGAGGCCCACACCGGTCCCGACCATCAGCCCATAGGTCAGCGTCATCATCGCGAGGCTGTGGCTCTCGGCCGCGAGCAGCAGGCCCGTGACGATCAGCGCGATGCCGGCCAGTGCCGGGAGCCGGGCACCGATGCGATCGGCGAGCCGGCCCGCTATCGCCCCGATGAAGAAGCAGCCGCCGCCTGCCACGGCATAGACGAGGCACAGCGTAGCGTCCGTGACGCCGAGGGAGGCTGCCATCGCAGGAGCGAGGGCCGCATAGGCGTAGATCGCGCTCCACCCGCCGAACAGGACAAGGAAGGTACCACCCACCACGCGCCAGCCTTGAGGGTGATCCTGCACGGTCATCGTCGAAGTCATCGCGGCGTCCTAAAGGACGCGCTGAAAAACGATGCGACCTGGGTGGCGGCCAGCGCCGTGAGCTCGGGCCACGGCCTCGCGACAACGCGGCCAGGCCCGTCAGGTCGTGGCACCAGTTGCCGTTGCTCCAGGCCGTAGCTCGGTTGGTCCCAGGCGTAGCCCGCATGGGCGAAGACGGTGTGCCGGACCGCCATGCCCGCGCGCGACAGCCGTGACGCTACCGCTGTGCAGTCCAGCGCGGGATTCGCATCGTCCTCCGCGCCGTGCATCAGCAGCACCGGTGCGGTCGGCGGAACGTCCGCGACGGCCAGCGTCCGGCAGCCCGGATAGAGCAGCGCGCGCGCCACGAGCGGCGCCTGTAGCCGTGCCGCGAACCGCGCACCAGTACCGAAGCCGAGCACGCCGACGGCGCGGTGGTGACTCTTCAGTTCCTCGACAATCTGCGCGAAGACGTCGATCCCAGCCTCGGACCTGCCGTTCTCGTGCCGGATGTCGAGCACGGCGATGCGGGCGTCGAGCAACTGGTCGACATACGGTTCGCTGCGAGGATCCGGTGCCAGCGCGTCGTGCAGAACAAGCACGATACCCATCGCCGGCCCGATTGAGGCAGCCGGCATCGTCAGGATGCCCTGGACGCCGTGACGCTCAAACGCGACGACCTCACCCGTAGGACCCGCAGACGGTTCCTGTCTGGAGCCCGGACCCGCGTCGGCGAGACCGTGCCCGGGCAGCAGCATGATCGCGAGAGCGGCGGCGATGACCGCACCAGCGATTGTCCGCTTGGCTTCCCGCGCGGCGCAGATCATCGCGACGAGGCGCCACTGCCGATCGAACCAGACCGCCATGGCACCGCGCCCGAATGGGTAGGCATCGCGCAATCGCGCATCTCCTGGCCTTGGCATGGCCAGCGGTCGGCGCGGGCCATTTCCGAACGTCCCTCCGGTGCGCATCGGGCACCATTTCCCGAGGCCATCGCGCGGAGGCACTGCGATCCCTTCAACGCGGGGCGTCGCCGCCTTGCGCACCTTACCGACCGCTCCGAGAGCCCGGACGGGGTTTGCTGTCGCCGAGACAAGGAGTGGGCGGGCAAGGCCTCCTCGTCCCCAACCCGAGGCGTTGGGGCGGGGCTTCCTCGCCTGGCCGGACACGTTGGAGGTCTCGAATCGCTTCATCCGGCGATGAGGGCGGGATCGAGCGGCATCAGTCCTGAAGCCGGGACGAAATCGGCTCCAGAAGGTCCGAAAACTTCCGAACTCGGTCCGAAACTCAATTATATCAGTAGATTATCAACATCTCATCATGGCGTCGTCCTGCCCTTCGGAAGGTCGACCAAGCTCCGGGAGGTTTCGAGGTCTGGCGCCGTAGGCGTCAGCTCCTCGCGGCCGGGTTCCGACCGCAATGGCCAGATCAGGGTTGGGAGCTGAAGGGAGCCGCAACTCCCAGGGGACGAGAAACCCGATACGCCCGATCGCCCGCCGCTGTCGCCCGAGGGGGGGAGGAATCCGATTGAGCGCCCGGAAGGAGGCGGAGATCGATCACATGGAGGCCTGGAACCGCGCGACCGGCCCGGGCGCACGCGCCGAAAAGCCGGCCGCTAGAGCAGATCCCGATCAGGTGGGATCACCTGATCGGGTGGAGATGCCCGAAAAAGCCGAAGGCTAAAGCCGCTGCCGTGAGCCTAGGCGAACGGGAGCGGCTCAGCGGCCGACCTCGTCCCAGCCCATTCGGTGCAGGGGTTCCAGCACCGCAGATGCGAAACGGGCGCGATAGGCGGCCTCATCCGACACGCTCAGCGCCCTTAGCGGCCGCGCCAGCAGAGCGCGATCCCGCTGACGTAGATCGGCATTCAACGCCTCAGCCTCGGCGAAGCGGCCGGCTGAGTGTAAGGCCACCAGACGATACAGCAACCGTTCCTCGAGTGGAAAACGGGAGTCGCCATTCGGCGCCAGAAAGTCATAGGCCGCCTGATCCGGCTGCCCCGTCATCAACTTCGCCAGGCCAAGATAGACCTGCCAGTTTCCGGCGAACTCGTGGAGCGGCCGCTCCTGCAATGCGGCGCGCAACCATGGCAGGGCGGCTTCGGCATCGCCCAGCAGCAGATGTATGATGCCGATATTGGCCCGGTCCACCGGCCTCCCGGCGCGCTCGTAGAAAACGATCGCTTCGGCGAAGCGGCTCTGCTGGCGTAGGACCGCCGCCTGGGCTGCCAGCGCCATGGACGCGTCAGGCTTAGCGGCCAATGCCAGCGCTGCCAGGCGCTCGGCCTCACGCAAGTCCTGCGCAGGGTCCTGGCTGGCATTGTAGCTGCGCAGATTCGTATGGACGAAGGACGCCTCGGCCGCCGCATCCGCCAGGCTCGGGTCGAGTTCGAGCGCGCGGATGAACAGCGGAAGGCTCGCGCGCAGGCGTACCGGAAATGGCTCGGCGCCCTGCTGAGCAAGGCGGCCTTCTGCCAGCAATTGCCTCGCCTGCGCCCAGGGGGAAAGGTCGCCTGGCGCAACCATGTCCAGCGCAGCCGGGTCAGGTGCGCGGACTGCGCCCATCAAGGCCGCGACGGAAAGCCCGAGGCCGCAGCCCGCGACGACCAGGGCCACCCAAGCCAAGCGACTGCGTAGCAGATTGCTGGCCGGCTTCAGGACGTCCGCAGCCGAACCCGGGGCAAGCGGCGGCGCTGGATTGGCAGCGGGCACGACCGGGCGCGACCTGGTGGCCATCATATAGCCCCGCCGCGCATGAGTGCGCAGCAGGCTTGTTCCGCTTGGGCCCAGCGCGCGCCGGATCTCGGAGATGCATTGCGTCAGGCTGTCATCGGTGACCGCGACATCGCCCCAGACGGCCGTCAGCAAGGCGTCACGCGACACGACTTGGCCAGCGTGCGCCAGAAGATGCGCGAGCACCGCCGTGGTCTTGGGGCGCAACACCACTTCCCGCGCCTCAGCAGTAAGGACCCCGCGCGCAGGGTCGAAGGTGAAGCCCTCGAAGGTGAGGAGTGGGAGATGATGCGGCGGCAACTGGTCAGCGATGACCAAATAGGCGTCCCTCCGCATATCCGAATGCAAGACGCTTCGTAACAGGGGACTGCGGCGAGCGTCTATGGCGGAACAGTCTGGGCTCGCCATCGGGCGTGGTTCGGCGGTAGCGGCGCTTGATATTGATTGCGCAACGCGCCGGGCCATGGCGCGGCGTCTATCTGAGTCATGGCCGGTCGGGCGACGGCAACGATCGCGCCGGTCGCCGGGGGAGAGGCGCAAGCGGGACCGTCTGACCGTGGCAAGGGCACATCCGGCTGTAGTTTTCAGCGCTCCTTGAAGCAGATCCCCATCAGGTCGGATCACCTGATCGGGTCAAGATGCTCGATCTGGCAGAAGACTGGAGCGGCTTGTGTTACGCCGAACGCAAACGGCATCCGGCCACTGGTCAGACGGGATCGCCCGGCCGGTTCACGCCGCTCGCAGGCCCGGCGCCCATCCGCCCCAGCACATGGCCGAGTGCCGCGACACTCGCCGTCAGCACGCTGCCCCAGGCCAGGTCGATCGCCGTCACGATCCACGGCCAATCCCGCAGCGTGGCCTGGTTGGTCAGGTCATAGGTGCCATAGGCGCACAGCCCGAACACCGCGCCGCGCCACAACGCCCCTTGCCAGCGCGATGCCGGCCATTGGGCGAGCAGCAGGATGCCCAGCAGATACAGCAGGTAGAAGGCGATGGCCGGCACCAGCAGGAACCCATCCGCCCGCATCAGATGGCCGATCTGCGGCCGGTACATCGATTCCGCCGTCAGGGTCAGCCAGGCGGCATCGATCGGCAGCATCACCAGGCCGCTCATCAGGTAGGTGCGCAGCAGGCGCGGCATCAGGTGACCTCATAGTGGATGGCGGACCCGTCGCTGCCGCGGAACCGAAGGCCAAGCCATGCCGGGGACGCGTCGTACCAGGTCTCGAGGTCGACATCGCCGCTCAGCACGAAGCGGTCGCCCCGGCGCTGCGGGGCCCATGGCAGGGCCTCGGGACCGACGCGGCGCACAGCGGGGCGCATGACCTCGCCGGTCTGCGTGTTGATGAAGGGTCCATCGAGCATGCGCCGGTTCCAATGCGTCGCAGGCACGGCACCGGGCGGCGCGACGTAGCGGCCGGCCCGGCTGCTGTCGACGGCCAGGGTATCGCCCTGCGGCACCATCGTGATGGTGCTGCGGCTGCCATCGTCGTTGGTCTGCGCCTCGAAGCCGGTGATCCGGCCGTCCTCCCAGCGTTCCACCGCGCGGTGGCTGTAGCGGTACAGCGTGATCGGCCCGAAGCCGACCGCCAGGTCCACCGAGATGCGCACCGTCAGGCGCGTGCCATCGGGTTCGAAGGCCAGGACGTGCCGGCCGATGCCGCTGCCCTCGCGAATGACGCGAAACGACAGCTGCCGCGCCGGCGGGATCGGCAGGGATGCGCCGGCGTCCAAGGCGGGCAGCGTCGCCACGCCGGCGAGCAGGGTCCGCCGGGCGATCATGCCGCATCCTCCGCCCGGTGCAGCCGGTAGAAGCCGACATCGATCGCCCCGGCGCGAAAGCCCCCCTCGCAATAGGCCAGGTAGTATCGCCACAGGCGCTGGAACCGTTCGTCGAGGCCGCAGCGCGCGACCTCGGGCAGGGCATGGAGGAAGCGCCGGTGCCAATCGCCCAGGGTGCGCGCATAGCTGGCCCCGAAGGTCTCCTCATGGTCGAGGCGGAAACCTGCCGCGGCGGCCATGTCCCGCACGATGCGCGGTGTCGGCAGCATGCCGCCGGGGAAGATGTGGCGTTGGATGAAATCGGCGCTGCGGCGATAGGTGGCGTAGCGGTCCTCGGCGATGGTGATCACCTGCAGCACGGCGACGCCGCCGGGGGCCAGGCGTTCGCGCAGGGTGCGGAAATAGGTCGGCCAATAGGCCTCCCCCACGGCTTCCAGCATCTCGATCGACACGATGCGGTCGAAGGTCCCTCGAACATCGCGGTAGTCCTGCAGGCGGAGGTCGGCGCGCGCCGCGAGGCCGGCCCGCCCCATCCGCTCCTGCGCCCAGGCGAGCTGCGCGGGCGACAGAGTGACGCCGGTGAGGCGACCGCCATGGGCGGCAAGGATGCGCTCGGCGAGCCCGCCCCAGCCGATGCCGATCTCGAGCACGCTTTCCCCGCCGTGCAGGTCCAGCAGCGCGATCGCGCGGTCCTGCTTGGCGGTCTGCGCCTCCGCCAGCGTCGTATCGGCGGAGCGGTAGATGCCGGAGGAATACGACATGCCGGCATCGAGCCAGCCGGCGAAGAAATCGTTTCCCAGGTCGTAATGCGCGATGATGTTGCGGGCGCTGCCGCTGCGTGTGTTGGCGCGCCGCAGATGCGCCAGGCGGTTGCCGATGCGCGACAATGCCGTGCCGGCGATCCGGCGTTCCAGTTCCGGCCCGTTCACCGCGCCGAGTTCGATGACAGCCGCGAGGTCGGGGCTGGACCAGTCGCCGTCGCCATAGGCTTCGGCCAGCGCGATGTCGCCGCCGAAGGCCAGCCGCCGCAGCGTCCGCCAGCGGTGCAGCACGACGCTCGCCTCGGGGCCCGGCAGCGACGCGCGATGCACCACGCGTACCCCGTCGGGGGTCGTCACTTCAAGGCTGCCGCGGGTCAGTCCGGCCATGACGCGCCGGAGCGGCGCCGCGCGCATCCGGGCGAGGCCAGCGATGGGGAGGGCGAGTGCGATGCGCGGGATGCGCAGGGCCTGGCTCATGGTGTGTGTCCCTGGCTGGAAATGGTGACCGGCTCGGCAGGGGGGGCGGGCCGTGGGCGCGGGCGCATGCCCTTCCACCACAGCTTCAGTGCTTCCCAGTGGATGCCGCCGAGCACGCGGGCGGCGAGAAGAGGGTGCGAAAGGAAGGCGGCAAGCAGCCGCGCATCGGTGAGCGGCCGCCGTCGGCCGGCGAAGGCCGCGAACAACAGCGGGCCCGTCGCGTCATGCACATCGATGCCGAGGCTGAGCGCTTCATCGGGCAGGGTGACGCGGAAGTTGTAGGTCAGGCCCATCTCCATGAAGGGCGAGACATAGAAGCGCTTGTCGCAGCGCTGCCGCAGTGCGCCACGCACATCCCCGGTCACCGGGATCAGGTAGGAATGGCGCTGTCCGAAGGTGTTGTTCACCTCGTAGAGCATCGCCTGCAGCGCGCCGTCGGCGCCGTGGCAGAAATAGACGGTGATCGGATTGAACACCATGCCGAGCACGCGCGGCATGCACAGCACGCGGATGCGCCCGCCAGCGGGATCGAGCCCCGCCCGGCGTAGAAGCGCCTCGATCTGCGCGCGCAGCGGCGTGGCAGACCCGTCGCCGTGGTCGGCATCGTGGAAGGAGAACAGCGCGCCCCTGTTGTGCCCGAACAGCACCAGTCGCCGCCCAAGCGCCGCGACCTCATCCAGGTCGAGCAGGATGTTCAGCATGCGGTAGCGCAGCCGGTGCCGCACCGGGCGCAGCCGCGCATGCACCACCGCGCCGAGGTAGAGCGCCGATGCGCTCATGCCGCCATCACGACAGGCACCGGCGGCGCATGGATGCGGGAGCTGCCCGGCGGCACCTGCCACGGGCGCCGCACGCCGCCCAGTTGTTCGGCCACGGCGAGGCCCGCCTGCAACCCGTCCTCATGGAACCCCGCGCCGAACCAGGCGCCGCAATACCAGGTGCGCCGCGTACCCTGCAGCGTCCACAGCGCGCGCTGGGCGCGTATGGCGGCGGCATCGAACTGCGGATGGGCGAAGGTTTCTTCATGCAGGATATGCGCGGGATCTTCCGAGGGATTGAGCGTGACGAAATGCGGCCCGGAATCCCGCGGCAGCGACTGCAGCCGGTCCATCCAGTAACTGATGCACAACCCGCCATCGGCGCGGCCGATGTAGTTCCAGCTCGCCCAGGCGGCGCGCCGGCGGGGCATGAAGCGCGGGTCGCGGTGCAGCACCACGCGGCTCGGTTCGGTGCGCAGCGCGCCGAGCAGGGCGCGCTCGCTGTCCGACGCATCCTCCAGCATCGCGAGGGCCTGTGGGGCGTGGGTGGCGATCACCACCTCGTCGAAGCGCTCCGCGCGCCCATCGGTGTCATGCAGCAGCACGCCATCGTCTTCGCGCCTGATCGCGGTGACGCCGCAGCCCAGGCGCACGCCATGCGCGAAGGGTTCGGCGAGGCGGCGCACATAGGCGCGGCTGCCGCCCGTGACGGTGCGCCAGACCGGACGGTCGCGCAGTTTCAGCAGACCGTGATTCTCGCAGAAGCGAATGAAGGCGGTGGCGGGATAGGCGCCGACCTCGGCCGCCGGCGTGGACCAGATCGCCGCCGCCATGGGCAGCAGGTGGTCCTGCACGAAGCCTGGCCCATAGCCTTCCCGTGCCAGATAGGCATCGAGCGTGACCAGGTCGCGTTCCATGGCCGCGGCATCGCGCGGCGCCTGCCGGTAGAAGCGCAGCAGGTCGCGCAGCATCGACCAGAAGCGCGGCCGCAGCGCATTGCGCGGCTGCGCGAGCAATCCGCGCAGGTCGGTTCCGGCATATTCCAGCCGGCCGTCATCGATGGAGACGGCGAAGGACATCTCCGAGGCCTGGGTTTCCACCTCCAGGTGGCGAAACAAGGCGACCAGGTTGGGATAGGTGGCTTCATTGTAGACGATGAACCCCATATCCACCGGCGGCCCCCCGGCGCCGGCCTGCACCGTGCGGCTGTGCCCGCCGAGGCGGTCCGACCGCTCATAGACCGTCACGTCATGCGCGCGGGACAGCAACCAGGCGGCGGACAGCCCGGAGATTCCGCTGCCGATCACGGCAACCCGCTTGCGATGATGCCCTGCCATCCGACCTACCGGCTCCCGCGACACTGTTGACCGAGGTGAAAACGAAGGGGCCGCCCGTTTGGATCACTCGCCGATGGGAGTGATCCGATCCGTCCCTCGCTTCGTTATGAGGTTATGCTTGAACTGCTCATGCATCATGGCAGCCGGCTGCGCGGGGCCTGCCGCGACACCGGCCGCGAGGGGACGATGACCGACGGACAACAACCCGTCGATGGCGGCGCGCTGCTCGCGGCCATTGCCATGCGTGGCGACCGTGACGCCTTCGCGGCGCTGTTCGGCCATTTCGCACCCCGCGTGAAGGGATACCTGCTGCGCATGGGCCTCCCGGATGCGCAGGCCGAGGAACTCGCGCAGGAGACCATGCTGACGGTGTGGCGCCGGGCCGAACAATTCGACCCTGCGACCGGCGGCGCTTCCGCCTGGATCTTCACCATTGCGCGCAACCTGCGGGTGGACGCGGCACGTCGCGACCGCCTGGCGCCGCGGATCGAACTGATGGCGGACCAGCCACCGCCGCCGCCCGGCGCCGATGCGCTGATGCAGTCCAGCCAGCACGCCGATCGCGTGCGCCAGGCGCTGGCGCGCCTGCCGGCCGACCAGGCGGAGGTGGTCCGCCTGTCCTTCTTCGACGACCGCCCGCATGCGGAGATCGAGCGCGCGCTCGGCATTCCGCTCGGCACGGTGAAATCCCGCCTGCGCCTCGCCATGACGCGCCTGCGGGCCATCCTGGACGACATCCGATGACCCTTCGCCACCCGTCCGAGGCGACGCTACTGGCCTATGTCGCCGGCACCCTGCCTGCGCCCCACGGCATCGTCATCCGCACCCACCTCGCGGTGTGCGGCGCGTGCCGGGACAGCATCCGCCTCGCAACCGCGCTGGGCGGTGCGCTGCTCGCGGACGCGCCGCCCGCCGCGATGGCCGGCAACGCGCTGGAGCGCACCCTCGCGCGGCTGGGCGAGCCGGAACGCGCGCCGTCCCCCGCCCGCATCCCAACCACCGTCGCCGATTTCGCGACCGGCCGCTGGTGGTGGCTTGGCCCGGGCATCCACCTCATGCCGCTGATCCGCCGCGACCGCCAGGATGCGCGGCTGGACCTGATCCGCGTCGCGCCCGGCGTGGCCCTGCCTGGTCATGGCCATACCGGTGACGAGGTCACCTGCGTGCTGGAAGGCGCCTTCGGCGACGAGACCGGCGAATATCACGCCGGCGACGTGGCCGAAGGCGACGAGACCCTGGACCACCAGCCGGTGGCGCTCGACACCGGGCGCCCCTGCATCTGCCTGATCGCGACCACCGGCCGGCTGCGCGGCCATTCCTGGCTGGCGCGGCTGGTGCAGCCCGTGTTTGGCATCTGAGCGTGGTGCGCCGCCCGATGCTCGCCGCCCTTGGTGCCCTGGTCGCCGGAGCCTGCTCGCCGGTGGCGGTGCTGAACGCCCTGGCGCCACGCGTCGGCGTGCGCGAGACCACCGGTCTCGCCTATGCCGATGGCGCGCGACACGGCATCGACGTCTATGCGCCCAAGGATGCGCAGGCCGCGCCGGTGGTGCTGTTCCTCTATGGCGGATCCTGGGAAAGCGGGGATCGCGGGATGTACCGCTTCCTCGGCGCCTCGCTCGCCTCGGCCGGTGTCGTCTGCATGGTGCCGGACTACCGGGTTTGGCCTGAGGTGCGCTTCCCGGCCTTCATGGAGGATGCCGCGAAGGCCGTGGCCTGGGCGCGCCGCAACGCCGCCCCGCACGGCGGCGATGCCGACCGGCTGGTGCTGATGGGCCATTCCGCCGGCGCGCAGATGGCGACGCTGCTCGCGCTTGACGGCGCATACCTGGCCGATGCGGGGCTGCCGCCCGGCGGCGCGCTGCGCGGGGTGGTCGGCCTCGCCGGCCCATACGATTTCCTGCCGCTGCGCAGCCCGACCCTGCGCGCGATCTTCGGGCAGGAGAGCGCGTGGCCGGCCTCCCAGCCGGTCAACCACGTTCATCCGGGCGCGCCGCCGATGCTGCTGGCGACGGGGGACCAGGATTCCACGGTGCTGCCGCGCAACACCGCGAGCCTGGCGGCTCGGCTGCGCGCGTCCGGCAATGACGTGCAGGCCGTCACCTATGCCGGGATCGGCCATCGCGAGATCCTCGGCGCCTTCGCACCGCCGCTGCGCCTGCTGGCCCCCGTTCGTCAGGACGTGCTGCGTTTCATCGGCGAGGCGACAGCATGATCCTTCTTGTCGCGACGCTATTCCTGTCGGCCGTCATGGCCGCGGCCTGGGTGACACAGAACCGGCTGCGCAATGCGGGCTGGGTGGATGCCTTCTGGACCTTTGGGCTGGGGGCAGCCGGTGCCGGCATCGCGCTGGCTGGCGGGGCCGGGCCGCGTCGCTTCATCGTGGCCGCGCTGATCGGCGCCTGGGCGATCCGGCTCGGCGGTCACATCGTCGCGCGCAGCCGCGGCGCGGCGGAGGATTCCCGCTACGCCCATTTCCGCCAGGAATGGGGCGACGCCTTCGAAGGGCGCATGTTCGGCTTCCTGCAGATCCAGGCCGCCGCGGCCGCGCTGCTGCTGGTGCCGGTGCTGCTCGCCGCCGGTTCGCCGCGCGCGCTCGGCTGGATCGACGCCGTGGCGGTCGCGATCGGGCTGCTCGCCTTCGTCGGCGAGGGTATTGCCGACCGCCAGCTGCAGGCCTTCCGGTCCGACCCGCGCAACCATGGCCGTGTATGCGACAGCGGCCTGTGGGCACTGTCGCGCCATCCGAACTATGTCTTCGAATGGCTGCACTGGTGCGCCTATCCCGTGCTGGCGATCGGGGCGCCCTGGGCGGCGCTGGCGCTGGTCGGTCCCACCTTCATGTACTGTCTGTTGGTGCATGTGTCCGGCATTCCGCCGCTTGAGGCGCAGATGCTGCGCAGCCGCGGCGATGCCTATCGCGCCTATCAACACCGCGTCAGCGCGTTCCTGCCACTGCCCAAGGGATGGTCGAGATGAGCCTCGTCGCCGCCGCGGTCTCGGCCGCCGAACGCATGCCCCTGCCCGACACCGTCATGCGCGCGGGCATCGCAGCGCTGGTCGGGCGCACCGCGCGCAGGCTGCGCAGCGCCCCCGCCGAGACCGAGCGCAGCTTCGCCGAGGCGATGCGCAGCCATCCGATCGCGCTGTTCCCCGTCGATGCCAATGCGCAGCACTACGAGGTGCCGCCCGGCTTCTTCGAACATGTCCTCGGCCCGCGGTTGAAATATTCCAGCTGCCTGTATCCCGAACCGGGCACGACGCTGGCCGAGGCGGAGGACCTGGCGCTCGCCGAAACCGTCGCGCATGCGGACCTCGCCGACGGGCAGGACATCCTGGAACTCGGCTGCGGCTGGGGATCGCTGACGCTGTGGATGGCCGAGCGCTTCCCGGCGGCGCGCATCACCGCGGTATCGAACTCCGCGCCGCAGCGCGAGCATATCGAGACGCAGGCGGCGCGCCGCGGCCTGGTGAATGTCGAGGTCATCACCGCCGACATGAACCGCTTTTCCATCGACCGGCGCTTCGACCGTGTCGTCTCGGTGGAGATGTTCGAGCACATGTCGAACTGGCCGCAGCTGCTGGCCAACATCCATGGCTGGGTGCGGCCGGGCGGGTTGCTGTTCCTGCATGTGTTCAGCCACCAGGCGACGCCGTACCGCTTCGACCATGCCGACCGCGCCGACTGGATCGCGCAGCACTTCTTCACCGGCGGCATCATGCCGAGCCACAACCTGATCCGCCATTGCGCCGAGCTCTTCGCGCTCGAAGCCGAGTGGCGCTGGTCCGGCACGCATTACGAACGCACGGCGCTGGACTGGCTCGCGCGCTTCGATGGCCATGCCGCCGCGATCGAACCCGTTCTGCGCGCGACATACGGCGCGGACTGGCAGCTCTGGCGGCGGCGGTGGCGGCTGTTCTTCCTGGCCACTGCGGGCCTGTTCGGTGCGATGGGTGGGCAGGAATGGGGCGTGAGCCATTATCGGCTGCGACCGAGGTGACGATGCTCGCCAGGCTGCGCGCCTATGCCGCGCATCCCGATGCGGCAACGCGCGTGGTGAATGCGATCGCGCTGCTCGTGGGCTTCAACGGGCCGTTCTACCCGGCCTATGTCTGGTTCCTCGCTCCGGAAGCCGGGCCGGCCGCGCTCGCCACCATGGCGGCGAGCCCGTTCTTCCTCGCCATCCCGTGGCTCGCGCGGCGCCATGCTGCGGCGGCGCGCGCCGCGTTGCCGGTCATCGGCATCGCGAACACGGTCTGGACCGCCGCCCTGCTGGGGCGCGGTACCGGCGTGGACGTGTTCCTGTTCCCCTGCCTGGTGCTGGCGTTGCTGTGCTGGCGGGAGAGGTGGACCATGCTCGGCCTGCTCGGCGCGGGGCTGCTGGCGCAGCAAGTGCTGCTGCGCTGGGCCTGGGCGCCGATCGCCAGCCTCGCGATGGACGGCCAGGTCGCCCTGCAGAGCCTCAACACCATGAGTGTCGGCGCGCTGCTGGCGGTCATCGCGCTCAACATCGCAAGTCTGCTGCCATGCCAGCGGACGCGGGCGGGATGATGCCGCACTTGCCGCCGGGATGAACCGGATCGTTCAGATGCAACGGCGGAGCATGGTCCGGGCAGCCATCCGGCGGCACGCGGCGCGGAGCCGCCGCCGGAGTATCGGCGGCGCTATCCGCACTCCGCGCAGGTCATCAGCCCGCGCTTTTCCCGCGCCGGGGTGATCGCATAGCCGCAGCGCAGGCAGTTCGCGCCGTCATCCTCGGCGTCGAACGGGTCGGCGACACGCCGCGCCGACCTGTGCATCGACGGCTGGCGGGCCGGCATCGCCACCGCGACCGGCGCCTCGGCGACATCGTCCGGAGGGGCCGCCATGGGCTCGGGTGACGCAGGCTCCCAGGCGGGCATCACATGGGTGACCGGCTGCGTCACTTCCGTCGCAGCCGGCTCGATCGGCTGGAACAATTGCGGCTTTTGCCGCACGGGAAAGCCCCCATCCCAGGATGCGGAGCGGACATGGGCGTCGAGCCGCCGAGGCCTTTCCTTGGCGGAAGCCCCGGCCCGCACATGGACAACCTCGACGACCCTGCTGCCGGTCGCGCCCGCGCGGCCTGGGATGGTCAATCTTTCGCGCCGTTCGGCGGCTGCGGGCTTGTCGTCCTTGAAGCGGGCGAAGACGTGGTCCTTGTCGTCCATTGGACTCCAGGCGTGTTGAAAGGCGTTCAGCGGAGCCGACGCCGCCAGGGGGAAGCCAGGGCTGCGTCGGAGCCTAGTGGCCATGACGGGCCGTCTGCCCGGTCCAAACGTTGCAATCCGGACAGGGTTGCCGGTCACGGGCCATGCCAAGTCGGCAAAGGAATCAATAGGATGGAATTGGTCCGTCTTCAAGGTTCCGCGGCTGCCCCGACCCGCTGCCGGTGCGGGCTGTCGGCCCGGTCGAGGTCCACGCCGCGCCCTCCGCGGCGGCTTGCGCGATGGCCGCGAGGCGCGCAGCAGTAAGGGGGTTGCAGGCCTGAAGCCAGGGGGGAAAGTATGATCGAGGATCGGCGGATCGAAGTGCAGCCGGGACTGGTGTTCGACGTCTCGGTGGCCGGCGGCGCGGACGCGCCGCTCGTGCTTCTGCTGCATGGCTTCGCCGTCTCGCGGCATCTCTTTGATGCGCAACTGCCTGCGCTGGCGTCGGCCGGGTATCTGGCCGTGGCGCCGAACCAGCGTGGCTATTCCCCCGGTGCGCGCCCCGACCCGTCGGACGTCGCCGCGTATGACATCAACCTGCTGATCGGCGACGCGATGGCGCTGGCCGCTGCCATGGGCTGTGACGATCGCCGCTTCCACCTCGTCGGGCATGATTGGGGCGGCAGCCTGGCGTGGGATATCGCGTTTCGATTCCCGCAACGGCTGGCGTCTCTGACGATGCTGTCGAGGCCGCATCCCGCCGCCTTCGCCCGCGCCCTCGAGGAGGACCCGCAACAGGCGCACCGATCCCGCCATCACAAGGCCTTCCAGGACCCGGGCGCCGCGACGCAGTTGCTGAAGCAGGATGCGGCTTGGCTGCGGGCGCGGCACGCCGCCAACGGCGTGCCCGCCGCGGCGACCGAGAAGCATCTGTCCGTGCTCGGGTCACCGCCGGCGATGGAAGCGGCGCTCGCCTGGTATCGCGCGCGCGGCAAGGTCTATCGGCCCATCGGCGCGGTGACGGTGCCGACCCTGTTCATCTGGGGCGATGCCGATGACACGGTGGGCCGCATGGCGGCGGAGGGCACCGCCGTCTTCGTCGATGCGCCGTACCGGTTCGAAGTGCTGCCCGGCGTGGGTCACTACGCGCCGGATCAGATGCCTGATCGGGTGACGGCGTTGCTGCTCGCGCATCTGGCCATGCACGCGGCGTAGCACGGGCTGGAGTCGGCCCGAGGCGCCGCCCCCATCAGCCCGCCGTCGCCAGCATGCCGGTGTCGAAGTGCTCGACTTCAAGACCCTGCAAGGACGCGCTGACGATGCGGCATTCCCGCACGATAGTCTGCCCGCGATAGATCACGAGGCGCACGCAGTCGCCCGGGCGCAGCCCCGTGATGCCCCCGATCACGGCGCGCGTGCTGGACAGCGCCCGCAGCACGGCGTCGCGCCGCTTCCATCCGATCAGGACGGAGCAGGTTTCCTGGAGGGTGAGGTCGAGCGGTGGCCGGGACCCTGGGTGGACACCCGACACATGCGGGCGTTCCGGGCGCAGCGCCTCGGCTGCGGGTATCATCGTCATCGGGGCCTCCTGCCACCAGTCGCGCCACGCGCGGCGCGCATGGTCAGCCTGCGGCGGAAAGATTGATGAAGTGCTTACAACGGCGCGATTCATCCGCAGCGCTCGCCTTGGCGGCGCTGCCCCGCGCCCAAGCCCGACCGCATTCGCCGCGCGGGACAACCGCCGTCACGTCGCGCCAAGTGGCGGTGCCGCATTGCCAGCGGGGCGCCTTCCCGGTCAGCCTGGGACCCGCCGGCTGGACTGCGCGCCAGTCGCCACAGGAGAAGCCATGACCAAGCCAGAAGTCCCCATCGACGTGGATCCCGAAACGGGCATCTGGCGCACCGATGGCCTGCCGATGATCTACCTGCCTCGCCATTTCCTGGTGAACATGCAGAAGGGCGTGGAGACCGCCATCGGCGCCGAGGCCTATCGGGCGATCCTCTACGCGTCGAGCGACCTGTCCGCGCTGCAATGGTGTCGGGCGGAGGCCAGGACGCACGGCCTGACGCCGGTGGACACCTTCCGCCACTATCTCAAGCGGCTGTCGCAGCGCGGCTATGGGCAGATGGAGATCACCGCGCTCGACGAGGAGGCAGGCACCGCGGCCATCGTCGTGCGCCATTCCGCCTTCGCCCTCGGCTACGGGCCCGAGACCGGCAGGCATGTCTGCTACACTTTCGAGGGCAGCTTCGCCGGCGGCATGCGCTACATCCTGGAGATGGCAGGGCGGGCGGGCGTGCCGCAGTGCAGCGAGGTCGCCTGCGCCGCGGCCGGACAGCCCGAATGCCGCTTCGAACTGCGCTGCGACGCGGTCGCATGACGGGTCACCCCGCTGGCGGCTGAAGCGGGCCGTAGCGCGGCGTCGATGGCGGCCGGCACGGCAGCGTGGCTCGGTGTATCCGACCGACGCCGTGCGCGACCGTCCCTCGGCGTGCGGCGAACCGCCGGCCGCGACATCAAGCCGGCGCGGTTTCCGACGGCGGGTAGTTCAGTTCCACAGCCACCCCGTCCGGATCGTGCAGGAACAGCTGCGTCTGACGGTCGCGCGGGATGACCCGCTCCTCATAGGTCACGCCGCTTTTCGCCAGCCGGTCGCGCATCTCGGCAAGGCCGGTGCAGGAGAAGGCGATGTGGTCCAATAGCCCGGTGGGGCCGACGACGCGTTCTGGCCAGCCGGCCTCACGCTGCGGGCGCGGGCCGATCAGATGCACGGTCGGGTTGCCACCGCAGTAGAGCCAGTGGCCCTCGAAGCCGAGCGGCGGGCGGTAGCCTTCCTCGAGGCCCAGCAGGTTGACGTAGAAGTCGCGCGTCTTCGCGAGATCGACCGGGCGGATGGTATAGTGGTTCAGGCCTTCCAGCGGCATGGCGTGCTCTCCCAGGGTCAGAGGAAACGGGGGTGTGGCGCGAGGCCCATCAGATGCTGGCCCACTGTCTCGAAGTGGTTGCGGCGGCCCTGGATCTGCTGTGTCACGGCGTGGATGTCGCGGAAGCGCCGCTCGAAGGGCTGGCTTTCGAAGATGGCGGTCGCGCCGGCCTCGGCCCAGGCGAAATCCGCAACTTCCTTCGCCTGGTGGATCGCGAAGGTGCCGGCGAGCCGGATCGCCACCTTCTGGTCGGTGGTCATCGGATGGCCGGCGGCCAGGCTGTCCTGGGTTTCGCGCAGCGCGGTGTGCAGCCCGGCGCGGGCGGCGCGCCACTTGCCCTCGGCCCAGGCCAGGCCGCTTTGCAGCACCGGGCTGTCGCGCAGCATGCGCGTGGTGGACATCGGCGTCTTCCCATTCGCCAGGGTGACGAAGCTGTCGAGCATGCCGCGCGCGATGCCCAGCGCGACCGACGCGAAGCCCGACGCGTACAGATGCGTCGTGGTGAACCTGTACAGCGTGCCATGGCCCAGCGCCTGGCGCTCGTCGTCGCGATCGCGACGCACCGTGAAGGCTTCGGGCACGAACAGGTTCGTGACGCCGTAGGTGTCGCTGCCGGTGCCGCGCAGGCCCATCACCTGCCAGTTCTCCTCCATCGCGACGGCGCTGCGCGGGAACAGCATCGTGCGCTCATACGGGCTGCCATCGGCATTGCTGCGCAGGGTGCCGTCGCGCTCGCGCACCCGGCAATGGCCGCCGAACCAGGTTGCGTGCCGGCCGCCGCTGGCAAAGGGCCAGGTGCCGGTCACCCGGTATCCGCCCTCCACAACCTCGGCGACCTGGTCCGGCCCCACCGCACCCCAGGCGAGCGAAGCATCGGCCGGGCCCCAGATGGTGCGCGCCACCTCCGGCGTCACATACGCCGCGGACATCGAGCAGCCCGAAGCCTGGCCAATGCACCAGGCGGTGGACGCATCGGCGCGGGCGATCACCTCCATCATCCGGCAATAGGTCTCCGGCGTGGTCTCGTCACCGCCGATCGCGCGCGGCAAAAGGGTACGCACCAGCCGGGCGCCATGGATGGCGTCAAGCAATTCCGGCGGCAATTGCCGTTCCGCCTCGATGCGCGATGCGGCCGCTTCGATCAGCGGGGCCACGGCGCGGGCGCGGGCGACCGGATCCTCGGTGAGCGCTGTGGCGCGCACAATGGGGCTGGCTGCGCTCATGACGCCGTTTCCTCAGGCTTGTTATGCGGATTTCGTGTCGGACAAGTCTCGCGCGCGCTCGCTTGCCGCGTCAATCGGCCGCTTGACGCCCATCTCCGCGAATGGCCCGATCAGCGGCTGAATGCCGCTGGAGCCAAACTGGCGGTGATGGGAGTGTGACCATGTCCAACGCCATCCCGCGTCGCCTGGCGCTGACGCTGCCCATTGTCGCGCCCACGGCGCCGGCGCTGGCGCAATCCGCCTGGCCCAGTCGTCCGATCCGCATCGTCGTCCCGAGCGCCGCCGGTGGCTACGACACCTATGCGCGACTGATGGCGCCGCGCCTCGCCGAGCTGCTGGGCCAGCCGGTGGTGATCGACAACAGGCCCGGTGCCAACGGCAACATCGGCATGGCCGAGGTGCAGCGCAGCCCGGCCGACGGGCATGTCCTGCTGTTCGGCCATATCGGCGCCATCACCGTAAACAGTTCCCTTTATCGCAACATGCCGCTCGACCCGGTTGAGGACCTCGCGCCGATCGCGGTGGCGGTCACCTCGCCGCTGGTCTGGGTGGTGAATCCGGCCACGCCGTTCCAGGACATGGCGGGGCTGATCGCCCGCGTGCAGGCGGAGCCGGACAAGTGGAACTACGCCAATCCGAGTTCGGGTTCGATCAACCACCTGCTGGTCGAGGATTTCAAGTTGCGCCACAGGCTGGTGATGCCCGGCGTGCCGTATCGCGGAACACCACAGGCGCAGATGGACGTGGTGTCCGGACAGGTGCCGATCATGGTGGACAGCCTGGGAGCCGGATGGGGCCATATCTCCGCCGGGCGGGTGCGTGCCCTGGCGGTGACCGGGGCCACGCGCTCGGAACGCCTGCCCGATGTGCCGACCATGGTCGAGCTTGGGCTGGATCCGCAGCCCGTCGTCGCCTGGTACGCCTTCATGGCGCCGCAGGCGACGCCGCGCGCCGTCCTGCAGCGCGTGAACGACACGGTGAATGTGGTGCTGCGGGAGGACGCGATCATCGGCAAGCTGCGCGACCTGGGCGCCGCGCCGCGCATCACCACCGCCGACGACACGCTGACCTTCATGCGGGCGGAGCGGGCAAAGTGGGGCGCCGTGGTGCGCGCCGGCAACATCGCGGTGGAGTGAGCCGCGCCATCGTGCCGAAAGGGGCACGGCTATGCGGCGTGCTTCGATGGCGCCGCGCTGGCTGAAGCGCGGACCGCTTCCACTGGCCGGGCCCGCCGTCGCTGGCTTGCCGTGATGCCCGCCACGGCGCGTCAGAGCCGATCGCGTCCGGCCGGACTCAGCGAGACGATGGTGGTTCGAATGCAAGGTCGGGGCGATGGGCGTGACCGTAGTCAGCCGCAAATGGCTCTATGAATCCGCGCCAGCCGCAGTGCCATCGTCGCCGCGGCCACGACCATCATCGTGCAGGCTGCGCCTCAGCCACGATGCGAAGGCGCGCACCGTGGATCGACCGGCCGCGATCTCGGTCATGACCAGGTGGTACCCGGTGCCGTCATCCATGACGGCGGCGAAGGGGCGGATCAGGCGACCCTCGGCAATGGCCTGGTGCAGCAGCACGCCCCAGGCCACCGCCAGCCCCTGGCCCGCCTCGGCGGCAGCCAGCGCCAGGGCGGTTTCGTCGAAGCGCGGCCCTGACGCGGCCAATGCCGGATCGAGCCCGGCCGCCCGCAGCCAGTTCGTCCAATGTGGTCGCTCGGCGTAATGCAGCAGGGTCTGGCGCGACAGGAACTCCGCCATCGGCAGGCTGCGCGCCTGGGGCGTCCACAGGCGCGGCGCGCAGACCGGGAACATCACCTCCTGCGTGAGGGGTTCGACGACATGGCCGGGCCAGTCGCCATTGCCCATGCGGATGGCGACGTCCACGTCCGATCCATGAAGTTGCACGAAATACCGATGGCTCTCGAGCCGGACATCGATCCAGGGATGATGCCTGACGAAATCGTCGATGCGCGGGGCCAGCACGCGCATGGCGAAGGTGCGCGGCGCGTTGACCACCAGGGTGGTGCGGCTGCGCGGCTGGCCGATGCGCATCAATCCGGTTTCCAACTGGTCGAGGCCGCGACGCACATAGTCGGCCAGCAGGTCGCCGGCTTCGGTCAGGCGCAGCCCGCGCGGCCCGCGCCGGAACAGTGGCTCGCGCAGCCGTTCCTCCAGCGCCTTGATCTGGCGGCTGACCGCGCCCTGGGTGATGCCCAGCTCGGCGGCCGCCCGACCCATGTTCAGGTGGCGCGCCGCCGCGTCGAAGATCCGCAGAGAGGCCAGGGGCAGCCCGGCCACGCCATTACCTGGGCTCATGGCTCGGCACCATAATCCGCTGCTGCACCGGCCGCCAGGGATGCGGGCAGACTGCATCGAACCGCAGGACCAGCATTGCATGACCGACGCCGGCCGTTTCGACCCCGTCACCCTCCAGATCCTCTGGAGCCGGTTGATCTCCATCGCCGACGAGGCCGCCGCGGCGCTGCACCGCACCTCCTTCTCGACCATCGTGCGGGAATCGAACGACTTCGCGACCGTGCTGATGGATGCCGAGGGCGCCAGCCTCGCCGAGAACTCCATCGGCATCCCGAGCTTCGTCGGATTGCTGCCACGCACGCTGAAGCACATGCTGGCCGAGATCCCGAAGGAGGAATTGAAGCCCGGGGACGTGCTGATCACCAACGACCCGTGGATGGCGACGGGACATCTGCTCGACATCACCACGGTATCGCCGGTGTTCCGCGGCGACAGGCTGGTCGGCTTCGCCGGCGCCACCTCTCACATGCCCGACATTGGCGGCGTGCTGTGGTCGGCCGATTGCCAGGAGGTGCTGGAGGAAGGCATCCGCATCCTGCCGACCAAACTATACGATGGCGGGCGCGAGAACCGCGAGTTGACGCGCATGATCCGCGCCAATGTGCGCGTCGCCGATCAGGTGATGGGCGACATCGCCGCGCAGGTCACGGCGCAGTCAGTCTGCGCCAGACGGCTGCTCGAATTCCTGGACGATACCGGGCTTGAGGACCTGACGGAACTGTCCGCGACCCTGCAGGCGCGCGCCGATGCGGCGATGCGCAAGGCGATCAGCGCCCTGCCCGACGGCAGCTGGCACCACGTCATCCACGCCGATGGCTATGAGGATCTGGAAACGCGCATCGCCTGCACCGTGACGGTGAAAGGCGACACGCTGACGGTGGACTACGACGGGACCTCGGCGCAGATCGCGCGCGGGCTGAACAGCGTGATGAACTACACCTATGCGTATTCGGTCTATCCGCTGAAATGTGCGCTCGATCCCGATACGCCGCGCAACGAGGGCAGCTACCGCGCGGTGAGCGTGACGGCGCCGGAAGGGTCGATCCTGAACCCGCGCTATCCGGCCGCGGTGAATGCCCGGCATCTGACGGGGCTGTTCCTGTCCGGCGCCATCTATGGCTGCCTGGCGCAGGTGGTGCCGGAGAAGGTGATCGCGGATAGCGCCTCGCCATCGCCGCGCCCCGTCACCACGGGCCGCGACCGCAAGGGCGAGCGGTTCTCGCAGGTGCTGTTCGGCAGCGGTGGCATGGGTGCCGGCGCGGGGCGCGATGGGCTCAACGCCACCGCCTTCCCCACGAATTCGGGTTCCGGTTCCATCGAGGCCTTCGAATCCTCCACCCCTGTCGTGGTGTGGCGCAAGGACCTGCTGGCCGATAGCGGCGGGGCCGGCGAATGGCGCGGCGGGCTGGGCCAGGAGGTCGAGCTGGAAGTTATGAGCGACGAGCCGGTGCGCCTGTCGCTGATCGCCGACCGCATGAAGCATCCGGCGGGCGGGCTGGCGGGGGGCGAATCTGGTGCGCCGGCTTTGGTGACGTTGCAGGACGGCACGAAGCCGCACCCCAAGGGCCGGTCCATGCTGCAACCCGGCGACCGGCTGCTGATGCATTACGGCGGTGGCGGCGGCTATGGCGATCCGGCGAAGCGCGATCCGGCCGCGCTGGAGCGCGATCTGGAGGACGGGTATGTCACACAGGACGCCGCCCGCCGGCTCTATGGCCAGGGGCGCTGAGATGCGAATTGCGCGCCGCGCCCTGCTGGCGGCCTCCGTCGCGACGCCGGCGGTGGCGCAGGCGCCCAGGCCGATCCGCCTGATCGTCCCCTTCGCGCCCGGCGGCGGTTCGGACACGCTGGCGCGGCTGTTGGCATCGGCCCTGGGCACGGCGCTCGGCACCTCGGTCGTCGTCGAGAACCGTGCCGGTGCCGGCAGCCAGATCGGCGCCGAGGCCGTGATGCGCAGCCCGCCGGACGGCACCACGCTGCTGCTCGGCGACACACCGCTCGTCACCATTCCCGCCTTGCAAGCCGCAGCGGGGCGGCCGGTACCCTTCGAGGCCGCCGTCGATTTCACGCCCATCGCCGCCTTGGCCGCTGCGCCTGCGCTCATCGTGGTGGCGCAGGCGTCGCCCTATCGCGATACGCGCGACCTTCTCGCTGCCGCGCGCGCGCAGCCGGGCGCGATCAACTTCGCCTCGGGCGGCGTGGCCACCAGCACGCATCTGATGATCGAGCTGCTGCAACTGCGCAGCGGCGTGCGCGTGACACATGTCCCCTATCGCGGCACCGGCGCAGCCATCCAGGACCTGTTGTCGGGGCAGGTGCAGGCGATGATCCAGGCCATGGCGACGGCCGCACCGCTGATCACGGGCGGGCAGATGCGTGTCGTCGGCGTGGCGGCCGAACGCCGCATGGCGGACCTGCCGGATGCGCCGACGCTGCGCGAACAGGGGATCGATCTCGTTTCCGCCTTCTGGTGGGGCGCCCTTGGGCCACCGGGCATGCCCGGGCCGCTCGTCGAAGCATTGAGCACCGCGTTGCAGGCGGCGATGGCGTCGGAGGCCGTCGCCTCGCGCCTTCCCGCGCTTGGCCTTGAGCGCCTCGCCCTCGGGCCTGCGGCGTTCCGCGAGATGCTGGCGGCAGAGACGGCCAGGTGGCGCGACGTTGTCCAGACAGCAGGAATCAAGCCTGAATGACTTCTCCTTCCATGCGCATCGGTGTCGATGTCGGCGGCACCTTCACTGATTTCGTCCTGGTGGATGAAGCGCAGTCGCGCGTCCTGACCGGCAAGCGGCTGACCACGCCGGACGATCCCGGCCGCGCCATCCTGGACGGCATCACGCGCCTGCTGGGGGAAGCGGGTGCCGCCATCGCCGATGTCCGCCAGGTGGTCCACGGCACGACGCTGGTCACCAACACCGTCATCGAGCGCAAGGGCGCGCGGATCGGCCTGATCACGACCAGGGGCTTCCGCGACAACCTCGAGATGGGGCGCGAGATGCGCTACGATCTCTATGACCTGGCGCTGGAGAAGCCGGAGCCGCTGGTATCGCGCCCGCGCCGCCATGTCGTGACGGAACGGCTGAGCGCGCAAGGCGACATCCTGCGACCGCTGGACGAAGCCGAGGTCCGCGCCGCCGCGCAGGCGCTGAAGGCGCAGGGCGTCGAGGCGGTCGCCGTCTGCCTGCTGCATTCCTACCTGGATCCCGCGCATGAACGGCGTATCGGCGCGATCCTCGCCGAGGATCTCCCGGGCATCCCTGTCACGCTGTCGAGCGACGTCGCCCCCGAGATCCGCGAATACGAGCGCGCCAACACCGCCTGCGTGAACGCGTATGTGCTGCCGCTGATGGACCGCTATCTCGCGCGGCTGGACCACGAGTTGCATGAGCGCGGCCTGCGCGGGCCGCTGCACCTGATGCTCTCGGCCGGCGGCATCGCGACGGTGCGCCATGCGCGCGCCAACCCGGTGCAGTTGATCGAGAGCGGCCCGGCGGCCGGTGCGACGGCGGCGATGCATGTCGGTGCGGCATGCGGGCTGTCGGAGATGATCTCCTTCGACATGGGCGGCACCACCGCGAAGATGTGCCTGATCGAGGGCGGCGAGGCGGAGCATGCCTCGACCTTCGAGGCCGCGCGGGTGAAGCGCTTCCGCAAGGGGTCCGGCCTGCCGCTGAAGGTGCCGGTGATCGACCTGATCGAGATCGGCGCCGGTGGCGGTTCGATTGCCGCCGTCAATGCGATGGGCCTGCTGACGGTCGGCCCCGAAAGTGCCGGCTCGGTGCCCGGCCCGGTCTGCTATGGGCGCGGCGGTCGGCACCCGACCGTGACGGATGCCGACCTGCTGCTCGGCTACCTCTCGCCCGACTATTTCCTCGGCGGCGAGATGGGGCTGGACCGCGAGGCGGTGGAGAATGCGGTCCGCGACGAGCTCGCCGGTCCGCTGGGGATGTCGGTCGACCAGGTCGCCGCCGGCATCCACGCCGTAGTGAACGAGAACATGGCCGCGGCGACCCGCATGTATATCGCCGAGAAGGGGCGCGATCCGCGCCGCTATGCGCTGCTCGCCTTCGGCGGCGCCGGGCCGGTGCATGCCTATGGTCTGGCGAAGCTGCTGAAGCTGCGGCGCATCGTCGTGCCGGCCGGGGCGGGCGTGGCCTCCGCGCTCGGCTTCCTCGTCGCCGCGCCGGCGATCGACCTGGTGCGCAGTGGTGTCCGGCGTCTCGTCGCGGTCGATTGGGCCGAGGTCGCGCGCCACTATGCGGAGATGGAAGCCGAGGCCCGCGCGTTGCTGATCGAGACGGGGGCCGCGCCCGGCGACGTCACGTTCCGCCAGAGCGCCGACATGCGCTATGTCGGCCAGGGCTTCGACATCGCCGTGCCGCTGCCGGAGACGCTGACGGCGGAGAGCGTCGAGCGCGCCTTCCTCGACGCCTATCAGCGTCTGTTCGACCGCCGCATCGAGGGCCTGCCGATCGAACTTCTCTCCTGGCGCCTGCATGCCAGCGCGAGCCGTCCGGCCGTGCCGGCCACGCTGGGCGCGAGCATCGGCGGCGATGCCTGGAAAGGCGTGCGCGACGTCTGGTTCCCGCAGACCGGGCGCAAGCCTTGCGCAGTCTATGATCGCTATCGCCTGCAGCCCGGCGCGACGCTGCGCGGGCCGGCGGTGGTCGAGGAACGCGAATCCACCACGGTCATCGGGCCCGACTGCGATTTCGGCCTGGATGGCCACGGCAATCTCATCATCGACATCGACGCGGCCGAGGCCGTCTGAGGGGAAGCACCATGGCCAAGAACGCACCCTATGCCTGGATGAACGGCAAGCTCGTCCCCTGGGAACAGGCGACCATGCACATCGCGACCGAATGCGTCCTGCGCGGCGAGAATGTCTTCGAGGGCGAGCGCGCCTATTGGTCCGAGGCCGAGCAGGAGTTGTTCATCTTCCGCCACGCGGAACACGTCGCGCGCCTGCGGCAGGGCGCGCGCATCATGCGCATGACGATCCCCTACAGCGATGCGGAGATCGAGGAGGCATCGATCGCGCTGATCAAGGCCTGCGGCTATCGCGGCCCGGTGCATTTCCGTCCGGTCGCCTATTTCGACCAGGGTGAGCTGACCGACTACCTGCCCTCGGAAATCAAGACGGGGATGTTCATACTCGCCTTCAGCAAGCCTTCGACGAAGTCCATAGAGACCGGGGTAACGACCTGCGTCTCGACCTGGCGGCGCAACTCCGACCTCGCCTCGCCATCGCGCATCAAGTCAGGGGCGAACTACCACAATTCGCGGCTCGCCTACATCGATGCGCGGCTGAACGGCTTCCAGGTGCCGATCCTGCTGAACGCAGCAGGCAAGGTCGCCGAAGGCCCGGGTGCCTGCTTCATGATGATCCGCAAGGGCCGCGTGATCACGCCGCCGGTCACTGCCGACATCCTGGAAAGCATCACGCGCGAGACGCTGATCGAGGCGATCCAGGCCGAACTCGGCATGGAGGTGATCGAGCGCGAGATCGACCGCACCGAATTGTATGTCTGCGACGAAGCCTTCTTCTGCGGCAGCGGGCACGAGGTCACGCCGGTCAACTCGGTGGACCACTATGATGTCGGCGACGGCAAGCCCGGCGCGCTGACCCGCCGCATCCAGAAGCTGTATTTCGACATCGTCTCGGGCGCCGTGCCGCGCTACCGGCACTGGCTCACCCCGGTCTATGGCAACGCCGCGCGCAAGACGGCCGCCGACTGAACGCCAGCATCACAACCACAACAGGAGAGGCGAGTATGACGATGATCACCCCGCGGCGCGCTCTGCTCGCCGCCCTTCCCGCCGCCCTGGCCGCGCCGGGGCTGCGCGCGCAACCCGTCTCGCGCGATGTGCGTTTCGTCGTGGGCTTCGCCGCTGGCGGCAGCGTGGATGCGATGGCGCGCATCGTCGCGCAGGCGCTGGGTCCGCAGCTCGGCCGCAACGTGGTGGTCGAGAATCGCACCGGCGCGGGCGGCTTCATCGGGCTGCAGACGGTGGCGAATGCACCGCCGGATGGACACGTCCTGGCCATCGCCTCCGGCTTCAACCTCTCCGTCTCCCCGGTGCTGCCAGGCATGACCATGCCGATCGACCCGGATACCGAGCTGACACCGATCGGCGGCATGGGTCGCGGCGCGATGGTGCTGGTCGCACGACCCGATGCGCCGTTTTCCGACATGGCGGGCTTCATCGCCTACGCCAAGGCGCAGCGGACCACCTGCGGACATGGCGGCGCGGGGTCGTCGCCGCATCTGATGGCCGCGCGCATGGCGCAGATGGCTGGCATCGACCTGGACTTCGTCGCCTATCGCGGCGGTGCGCCGGCGCTGCTCGACCTCATGGCGAGCCGCATCGACGTGTATTTCGCCCTGCTGCCTGAAGCGCTGCAGCATATTCGCGGTGGCGCGATGAAGGGGCTGGCCGTCGCCACGGCGCGCCCGCACCCGACATTGCCCAATGTGCCCATCATGGCCGCCACCCTGCCGGGCATGGTCGGTGGGTCCTGGTGGGGCGTGGCGGGGCCGAAGGGCCTGTCGCCGGCCTGGGTGTCGTATTGGTCCGACCAGGTGCGCATCGCTACCGCGAAGCCCGAGGTGCGGCAGCGCCTGACGGAATCCCTGATCGACGAATCAGATACTTCGACCGAGGCGTTCAAGGCCGAGATCGCCAGCGAGCGCCGCATCTGGTCCGAGGTCATCCGCGCCGCCAACATCCGCGTGGAAGGCTGACCATGGCCCGCAGCGTCGGCAACCTGGTCGCCGAAAGCCTTCTCGCCCACGGCGCGGATCTGATCTTCTGCGTGCCGGGGGAAAGCTTTCTCGGGCTGACCGATGCGATCACGGACCTGCCGGCGCTGCGCCTGGTCGTCTGCCGCCATGAAGGCGGCGCGTCCTACATGGCGGTGGCCGATGGCCGCATGCGCGGTGGTCGCGCGGGGCTTTGCCTGGTCTCACGCGGACCAGGCGTCGCGAATGCCATGATCGGTCTTCACACCGCCTTTCACGACGCCGTGCCGATGGTGCTGCTGGTGGGCCAGGTGGAACGCCGTGACATGGGTCGCGGCGCCCTGCAGGAACAGAATTACGGTCGGCTGCTGGCGGATACGACCAAGGCGGTGATCGAGGTCGACCTGGCCTCGCAGGCCTCCGAGGCCATCGCGCGGGCCTATCACCTCGCCGAAAGCGGCACGCCGGGTCCGGTCGCCGTGATCCTGCCGGAGGATCTGTTCGACGACGATGCCGGCGCGCTGCCGCTGGCGGCGCCGCGCGCGCGGCCGACCCCGCGCGCCGGCGCCGATCAGGTGGCGGACCTCGCGGCGCGTCTGGCGGCGGCGGAGCGGCCGCTGATCCTCGCCGGCAGCGCCATGGACGGCGCGCCGGACCGCCTGGCCTCCCTGGCGCGCCTGGCCGAGACCTGGATGCTGGCGGTCGCGCCGACCCATCGCTGGCCGCATCTGTTCGACAGCCGGCACCCGCATTGCGCCGGCTATGTCGGCAATCGCGTGCAGCCGAAACTGATGGCGGCGATGAAGGAAGCCGACCTGCTCGTTGCCCTTGGCGAAAGGCTGACGGACGTGGTCAGCCAATCGTACACCTTCCCGGCCGCGCCGGACCCGCAACTGCCGGTCGTGCATGTCTGGCCCGATCCGTCGGAGCTGAATCGCGTCTTCGGCGTGGAACTGCCCATCGTTGCCGACCCGGCCTCGGTCGTCGCCGCGCTGCTGGAACGCGACCCCCCGTCACCGCCGGCCGGGCGGGCGGGCTGGATCGCGCGCCTGCACGGCATTCATCGCGAACTGACCGCACCGTCCTGGGACGCCGCGCCGGACGGGGTGAACTTCGCCGCCGTCTGCATCGCACTCGCGGAACGCATGGCACCCGATGCGGTGTTGTCCACCGATGCGGGCAACTTCACCTCCTTCGTGCATCGCCATGTGCCCTTTGGGCCGCGCAACATCTTCCTCGGCTCGGCGGTGGGCGGCATGGGCCCCGCCGTGCCGATGGCCGTGGCGGCGACGCTGCGCCATCCGGGCCGCCAGGTCATAGCCATTGTCGGCGACGGCGGCGCGCTGATGACCGGCAATGAGATCGCCACCGCCAGGCGGCATGGAACGGCACCGATCATCATTATTGCCGACAACGGCACCTATGGCTCCATCGGGATGCACCACGCGAACCGCTATCCGGGCAGGCCGGTCGCGGCGGCGGCCGACCTGGCCAATCCGGATTTCGCCGTGTGGGCCAACGCATTCGGCGCCGTGGGCCTGGTCATTCGCGAGGAGACCGATATCGGCCCGGTCCTCGGCGAAGCGCTCACGCCGCGCGACGTCCCGACCGTGGTGCATGTGAAGTCGTCGGCCCTGCAGGTCACCGCCTGGCGGCGCCGGGCCGGGGCATAGCGGTCCAGCCTGCAGCGAGAAAGACTGGCCGGTGGCCCGGGCCACCGGCCGTATCGGATCTGCCTCCATGACCTCGGCGGCGCCGCCCGCGCCGCCGGGCGCACCGACGCGGCCGGTGACCGATCCGGCATGCGGGATGGCGCGCGCCGACGGGCTGCGTGGGCGGCAAGCGCCATAGACCATCGGGGGCGTTCTGGATCCGGACGAGGCGCCGCGGCAGCTCGGAAAGCCGGGGATCACCCGCCAATGATCAGCGAAATCGTTGCCACGCTGCACGCCGGCGCCCTCGCGAGCCAGGCGTTCGTCCGCGACAAGCGCGCACCGATCATGCGCCGGCGCGCGGGGTTCGTGCCCGTCGCGTGGCGGTGAACCGGGAAAGACCGCCCTGCGCCAATCTCGCCATGCCGACCGTGACGCACATCGTCAGGAACGCCACCCACGCATACGGCCAGAGCAGCGGCATGCCGAGCAGGATCAGCCCATCATTCCCGCCGGGAACTAGCAACGCGCCCAGGGCCATGACGGCACCGCCGGCGAAGCAGCGTAGCAGTGCCCTCGGCGTCATGCGCGTGCCGCCGGGCCGGCCGGCGATCCACCCGCCCAGGATCGCGCCGGCCAGCAATGCCAGGAACAGCACGCCCCGCGCTGCCGCGCCGCCAGCCATGCCGCGCGCCAGTTCGGCCAGCAGGTCGGTGTAGCTCCACGCCCCGACGAGCAGCAGCGTGATCAGGAAGGTGATGCCGATGACGGTGGTGGCGGCATGCGGCGTCCAGCTGCCTCCGGCATGCCGGGCCAGCCGCCACGCCATCACCGCGACGAGCGGCAGCACGATCCAGGCCGGAGCCTGCAATATCGGCGACCCTTCGGCGAGCGGCACCGGCCCTGGCTGCGGGCCCAATGGCGCAAACGCCAGGCATCCTGCGAGATAGCCGACCGGCGTTGCCAGATAGGCCCATTCGCCGCTGCCCAGCCTCGCGATCGACCCGAAGGCACAGGCCCGGTTGAGCCAGGCACCGAGCCCGAGCAGCACGGCCCCCCCGATCGTCCGTTCCTGCACCGGATACCCCACCGGCATGGTCCCCAGCGCCCCGAGCACCTGCGCGACGACAAGCCCGGCGGCAACCCACGCCGCGGCCTCGACCATCGCGACAAGTCGCCCGGCGGAGCGCCGTTCGAGGATTTCCTCCACGGCCGCGACGGTGCAGGTGGCACCGCGCTGGATGGCGAAGCCCATCATCCCGGCGCAGGCGGTGGCGATCAGGAAGGCGGGGGTGAGCAGGTAGGTGTCCATGTCACGCAGCCGCGCTCCGTTCGACGACGCCGGTCGTATCCTCCTGCTCGACGCTGCGCGTGAATCGGATGTGCGTGATGTCGGTCGCGAAGAACATTCCCCAGGTCCATTCGACGAAGATGCGCAGTTTCCGCCCCGGCGTCGGCATCTGGGACAGGTAGTAGGCACGCCACAGCAACCAGGCCGGCAGGCCGGTGAGGTGGATCCCGAACACCTCCGCCACGCCGTTCATATGGCCGATCGCCGCCATCGCCCCGCGCGGCCGGTAGTGGAACGGGCGAGCCTCCTGCCCGCGCAGCGCCCCAAGCAGGTTGCGGGCGAGCTGCACTGCCTGGCGCACGGCGAACTGCGCGGTCGGGGGCGAGGCCGCGCCGTCGCGCGCATTCACCACCCACGCACAGTCGCCGATGGCCCAGACATCGGACCGGCCGGCCACCTGCATGCCCGGTTCGACCCGGATGCGCCCGCGCTCCATCGGCAGGCCAAGCGACACGGCCAGCGCATTGGGCTGCGTTCCGATGGTACCGATGACCGTGGCGGCCTCGATCACCTCCCCGTCGGACAGGACCACGCCATCGCCCCGTATCGCCCCCGCGGTGGCGCCGAGCCGGACGTCCACACCGTCGGCAACGAGCATCCGCTGCGCCGCTGCGCCCAGGGATTCCGGCAGTTCTGGCAACAGGCGCGGCAGGTTCTGCACGAGGGCAACCGAAAGCGCCTGCGTCGCCGCACCGGGATAGTAGCGGGCGATGCCCTTCAGGCAGTCGGCCAGGGCACCAGCGACCTCGACGCCCGAGAAGCCACCGCCGATCACGACGAAGCGGCCCAGGCGCCGCTGGAGCGCGGGATCGGTCTCGAGTTCGATCTGTGCCAGGCGACGCAGCACGACATTGCGGATGTGCAGCGCGTCGCCCACGGTCTTCAGCGGCAGGGCGTGCTCGGCCATGCCGGGCACCAGGTCGCGCCGCGCACGATTGCCGAGCGCGAGGACCAGGTGGTCAAAGGCGAAGCCGCGGTCGCCGGCGAGGGTCGCGCAGGTGACCTGCCGATGCATGAGGTCGATGGCCGACACGCGCCCCATCACGAAGCGCCCGCGCCGCCCGATGCCCATGATCTGGCGCAACGGTGCCACCACCTGCTCGGGGAAGATCGAGGCGCCCACCACTTCCGGGAGCATCGGGTTGTAGGTGGTGTAGCTTTCCTCGCTGATCAGCAGGACTTCCCAGCCGGGCGGCAGTCGCCTGGCAAGGATGCTGGCCGTGGTGGAGCCGGCGAAGCCGCCGCCGATGATCACGATGCGCTGCATGGGCGTCGTCCTCACCCCTCGCTGATGATGGTGCCGGCTTCCGTCTCGTGCAGGATGAAGCCCTCGATCGGATCGAATTGATGCGTCCAGGGCTGCTGGTCGAGCACCCGGATGGTGTCGGCGTAGCCGGCCTCCCAGCGCTCTCGGATGCCGCGGGCGCTGAAGTCGATGTCCTTCGTCTGGTCCTCCCCCAGCAGCGCGGGTGCCTGCAACCGCACCACATGCATCCGCGTCAGGCAGCCATAGGCCGCGAGGCGCCTGATCTCGGGGTTGCTCCGATCCGCCTCAGGCAACCGGGCGGCCAGTTCGGCGATGATGTGGCGCAGGCGGTGGATCTGCTTCTGGCGCTGGATCTGCGAGGCGGCGCGGCTGGCGTATTGCACGTCCTTCTGGCGCGCCATGACCGTGGCCATGTCGTCGGGCTCGGCGCCTTCCGCATGCCAGATGTTGACCGTGAAGACGAGGCCGCTGCGGCGCGGATTGTCGTCGAACACCGCCTCGACCGGGGTGTTCGAGAGGATGCCGCCATCCCAGTAGAGCTCGCCGTCGATGCGCACCGCCGGGAAGGCCGGCGGCAGCGCGCCCGATGCCATGACGTGGCGGATCGAGACCGGCGCCTCGCGGCTGTCGAAATAGCGCATCTCGGCGGTGCGGACGCTGGCCGCGCCCACCGTCAGCCGCGTCGCGCCACCAGCGAGGACATCGCCATCGATCAGGTCCGCCAGCGTCCTCTCGAGCGGTCTCGTCGAATAGTAGCCCGCCGCCTCGGGTGCCAGCTTCAGGCCGAAGGCCGCCCATGGATTGGGTTTGAAGAAGGCGGGCAGGCCGCCCAGGACGGTCATCGCATTCGCCGCCATGATGCCCCAGCCGGGCACCTGGCAGAACGCCTCGGCGACAGCGTCGCGCTGCATCCGCGACCAGAATTCCCGCAGCCGGGGCAGGCGTTCGCCGGGTCGGTTGCCGGCGATGATGCCGGCATTGATGGCGCCGATCGAGGTACCGATCACCCAGTCCGGCTCGATCCCCGCTTCGTCGAGCGCCTGGTACACGCCGGCCTGGTACGCGCCGAGCGCGCCGCCGCCCTGCAACACCAGGACGATCTGGCCAAGGTGGGTGCGATCGATCACCGCATGTGTCGTGGCGCTGGGCGTCGTGCTCATTCGCAGGGCATCCTTCGACCGGGAGCGACCACCACCACCGACCGCTCCGGCGGCGCCATGGAATGTGTGATCGCGCTATCTTCTTCGTCAGCGACGCCGCGATGGTTTCGCGGAGACGGCGGAACAGCTCTGGCTTTCGGGTGCCTCTCTATGCCGCCGCATCGAGGCGCTCGCGCAGCGTGCGCACGCCGCGCCAGCAGGCGATCTTCAATGAGCCGATCGACAGGCCCGAATGCCGGCTCGCCTCGGTCAGCGACAGTTCCTCGAACCGTGTCAGCGTCAATGCCGTGCGCTGCGCGGCGGGCAGCGTATCGACCAGGGCGCGCAGTTGCGCTGCCATCACCTTGCCCGGGCCGGCATCGTGCCGGGACGGCGCGGCAATGCTGTCCTCCGCGTCCGAGATCGGCAATTCGCCCCGTGCATGGCGCTGGCGCCAACGGATGCGGTCGACGCAGCGGCGCTCGCAGATCACCCGGAGCCAGGGGCGCAGGGGGCGGCCGGGCTCATAGGTGTGGCGCAGCTGGTGGATCGTCAGCAGCGTGTCCTGCACCGCCTCCTCGACATCGGCCGCATTGCTGAGCCGTCGCCGCGCCGTCGCGCGCAACAGCGGCAGCATCTCCCGCAGCAGGCGGTCATAGGCCCGGACGTCGCCAGCCTGCGCCGCCGCCATCATCGCCTCCCAGTCGCCAGGCGCTGCGGCGCCGCGGCTTTGGCGGGCAGTTTCGGGCTGATGGTGCATGACACCCTCCTCGACCTAGTCCGGCGAGACGCCGGAACGTGGTCGAAGTGTCGTCGATACCGGCCCCCGCTGGCCAAGGCCGGTGCCGCATCGGTTCGATGCTGATCACCTATGGTCGTTCATCCGGTGGCCGACCCGTCTGACGTGTCCTCGATATCGCCGCCCGTCGGCCAGGCATAGCGGCGGATCGCCTGCACGAAGCTCGCCACCGCCGGCGACCAGCGCCGCCCGGCGACGGTGACGAGGCATATGCTGCGCACGACCTCCGGTTCCTCGACGCGACGCAGCACCAGGCCCGGATGCGTCGCCGAGAATTCGGGGATGAAGCAGACCCCCATGCCGGCGGCGATCATGGTCTGGATCCAGTCCTCCCGCTCGCTGCGGTAGGAACGGTTGATGTAAGCGCCCGCCGATTCACAGCGCTCCCGCAGGACATCGCGGAACTCGCAATTCGCCCGCTGCAGATAGGTCTGCCCATCCATGTCTTTCATGGTGATGGCATTGCGGCGCTCGAACGGGTGGCCGATCGGGCAGGCGACGACGAAACGTTCGCGATAGAGCGGCTCGGCGCGGAGGCGCTCATCGAAATCCTCGGGCTGCGCCATCACGGCGATGTCGATCTCGCCCGCCATCAACGAGACGGACAGCCGGGAGGCGACCGCCTCGCTCAGTGTCAGCTCGATGCCGCCATGGTCGGCACGGAAGCGATTGAGGAACCCGACGAAGCGCATCGGACCGATGGTGGACATCACGCCGACGCGCAGATGCGCGCTTTCGAGCCGCAGGAAGCGCAGCGCACTGTCCCTGGCCGCCACCGTCCGCGCCATCACCTCCTCGAAATGCGGATGCATGAGCCGCCCGAGTTCGGTGAGATGCGTGTTGCCGCGTTCACGCGAGAAGAGCAGCCCGCCGAGTTCGCCCTCCATCTTTTGGATGGCGCGCGTCAGGGCCGGTTGGCTGACGTTGCACTGCTCCGCGGCCTTGGTGAAGTTGAGCGCTTGGCAAACCGCCAGGAAATAGCGGATCTCATGGATCTCCATTGCAGACGCCCTTCAACCCATCGACCGCACAGGCCATGGGCCCGCGCAGCGCATCGTTCCGGCGCGGCACCATAGGCGCCCCGGGGCGGGGCCCTCCATAGCGAACAGCCATTGAAACGCTGTCCGGCCGGCATTGGCGCGCAGCCACGGCCCCGGCCCACGCTGCCGCGGCCGCATCAGGCCAGTATCCAGGGCCGCGCGGCGCGCGAATGACCTCGGCAGGGAGGATATCCGATGAGCAGCATGATCATGACGCCGGGCGGGCTGACGGAGACCGGCGATCGACCACGCGAGTTGGAAGGACGGGTGGCGATCGTCACCGGGTCCACCAGCGGCATCGGCCTTGGCATCGCCGAGGCGCTTGCGGCGCGTGGCGCCGCCGTCGTGCTCAACGGCTTCGGTCCCGTCGCCGAGGTCGAGGAAACGGTGCGACGGATCAGCGACGCCCATGCCGTGCCCGTCCGCCATGACGGGGCCGACATGTCGGACGCGGCGCAGATCGAAGCCCTGGTCGAACGCACGCGCCGCGTCTTCGGACCGACCGACATCCTGGTGAACAACGCGGGCATCCAGCATGTCGCGCCGATCGAGGATTTCCCGCCGGAGAAATGGGATGCGATCACCGCGATCAACCTCTCGGCCACCTTCCACGCGACGCGCGCGGCGCTTGCATCCATGAAGGAACGCGGTTGGGGGCGCATCGTGAATGTCGCCTCGGCGCACGGGCTGGTCGCTTCGCCCTTCAAGAGCGCCTATGTCGCCGCGAAGCACGGCGTCATCGGTCTGACCAAGGTCACGGCGCTTGAGGCCGCCGAATACGGCGTGACCTGCAACGCGGTCTGCCCGGGGTATGTCTGGACGCCGCTGGTCGCCGGCCAGGTCGCGGCGCAGGCCCGCGCGCACGGGCTCAGCGAGACGGAGGTGATCCGCACGATCTTCCTCGCCGAGCAGCCCACGCGGCGCTTTGCGACCGTCGGGGAGATCGCTGCGACGGTCGCCTTCCTCTGCTCCGAAGGGGCGGCGTCAATCACCGGCGTCGCGCTGCCGGTCGATGGCGGTTGGACCGCGCATTGACCGGCCGCGCCAACCCGAAGCCGCCTGACGGCAGCCGACGGGCTCCGCCGATTGCTGTATCGTGGAGCGGCCCGGCGACTGGCTCGTCCGGCCTTCAATGCTGTTCGGAGGATCACACATGTCGCGCTACGTCCATCCGGAGGCGATTGTGGATACGCAGTGGCTCGAGGATCACCTCGACGATGCAACGCTGCGCGTCTTCGATTGCACGACCTATCTGATCTACGAGACCGGCACCGGCAGGCCCTATCGCGTGCAGAGCGGCCGCAGCGACTACGAGGCGGCGCATATTGCGGGCTCGGGATTCCTGGACCTGCAGGGCGAGCTCTCCGATACCTCGAGCCCGTTCAACTTCACCATGCCCGCGGCCGAGGCCCTTGCTGCGCGCCTGGCTGGCAAGGGCGTCGGCGCGGGATGCCGCGTTGTCCTCTATTCCCGCAAGTCCATGCAGTGGGCCACGCGCGTGTGGTGGATGTTGCGCGCCATCGGTTTCGACGATGCGGCCGTGCTCGATGGCGGCTTCGACAAGTGGCAGGCCGAGGGGCGGCCGATCGAGGCGGCGACGACCGAGTTTCCGCCTGCCAGCCTGACGGCCCGGCCCCGGGCCGGTCTGTTCGTCGGCAAGGACCAGGTGAGGGCCGCGATCGGCGACGCCGGCGTCTGCACCATCAACGCGCTGGCGCCGGATCTCCATAGCGGGGAGAATCCGAGATATGGGCGACCGGGCCGGGTGCCGGGCAGCGTTAATGTCCCGGTGGCCTCCCTGGTCGATCCGCGGTCCATGACATTCCGGTCGCCGGCGGAGGTCGCTGCGACCTTCGATGCCGTCGGGGCCGATCGATCGAAGCGCATCGTGCTGTATTGCGGCGGTGGCATCGCCGCGACGCTGGATGCCTTCCTGCTCCACCAGCTCGGCTATTCGAACCTTGCGGTCTACGATGCGTCCATGAGCGAGTGGGCCAACGACAGGTCCCTGCCCATCGAAGTCGGGTAAGCAGCATGGGTGGCCCGCCGGAACCGACCCGTGGGCCCACGCATCCTTGCGCCGGACAGGCCGTCGGCCGGCGCCATCCCCCCCAAGCGTGGCGCGGAAGTCTGATTTCAATCCGCCACCCAGAAAGCGGGCCGGCAGCCCCCGGCCACGATCAGCCATGAGGGCGGAACCCCGCCTTGTCCAACAAGGCGGCATGGGTGCCGTGCACCCAGCTGCTGGCACTACGGTTTCCCGAAGGTCTTCGCTTCGCTAGAAGCCGGCGATGGACAACAGCATGGCAACCAGGCCCTACAGCAAGCTGAAGGGCGACCCCTACCGAGCGTATGAGGAATTGCCCGTCGAGGTGCGCCGAGCCCTGCAGGAAGCCTTGGTGGATTGGTGCCCCATGCGTGCCCGTGAATGGCACATTCACCTGCTGCGGCAACTGCGGTTGCGGCCGGCCCAGGCGACGTTCCTGCTCGTCCAGGCCATTCGCAGGCACGATCATGCGGAAGTCGCCGCCTTCGCGCGAACCTGGCCGACCGGCCCGACGGCCTATCCGCACCTCGCGGCCAGTGCGACGCTCCAGCGATACGTCGGGACGGACGGTATCCCCGCGGCTGAGCCGATTCACGTCGCCCCGAAGGGAAAGCGGGCCAAGGCAACGGACAAGCGGAAGGCAGGGCGCCGCGCCCGGCGCTGACCGAGGGCCGGCTGCAACGCGGCCACAACCGGATTGACGCTGGACTACCCGGCCGATCTACGCGCCTCCGAGCAGGTCAGAAGCACCATGATCGGGAATGCGAGGGCCAGGCCGCGCGTTACGTCAGGGTCACGATCTGCCGCCGTGCATCCTAGCGCTCCGAGGCAGCGCGCAGAGCCGGCCTGGTCTGCGGCCATTACAGCAAAGGTGGCGCGGAGCGGATTTCCACGCGGACGCCGCATGGGAGGTCGAAGGATCGCCCTCTTGCGCCCGCGCCTATCACGTCTGGTCCTTCTCTCAACTCGGGATGCAGCCGAAGGCGCGTGTCCGGCAAACCCCATGGGTTGTTCAACCGGAACACACGCAGCGCTGCTTTTGGGTCTGGGGCCGCGAAGCCCAAATCATGCTGCATTCGTATCCGCTCAAACCACATGCTCCAGCCCATTGTCTTGAGGGCATCTTCACGCGTTCAGATCATTCCATCGGAACGCGATCTGTTCTAACCGCCGATGCCGAGGGCGGGCAGCTTCATCCCCATCCGCTTCGCGTGGTCGATGGCGATGTCGTAGCCGGCATCGGCGTGGCGCATCACGCCGGTGCCCGGGTCATTCCACAGGACCCGCGCGATCCGCCGCGCCGCGGCCTCGGTGCCATCGGCGACGATCACCATCCCGGCATGCTGGGAGAAGCCCATGCCCACACCGCCGCCATGATGCAGCGACACCCAGGTCGCGCCGGACGCTGTGTTCAGCAATGCGTTCAGCAATGGCCAGTCGGACACCGCGTCCGAGCCATCCTTCATCGCCTCCGTCTCGCGGTTCGGGGATGCCACCGAACCGGAATCGAGGTGATCGCGGCCGATGACGATCGGCGCCTTCAACTCGCCCTTTGCGACCATCTCGTTGAAGGCGAGGCCCAGCCGGTGCCGATCGCCCAGCCCGACCCAGCAGATGCGCGCCGGCAGGCCCTGGAACGCGATGCGCCTGCCCGCCATGTCGAGCCAATTGTGCAGATGCGCATCATCCGGCAGCAATTCCCGCACCTTGGCGTCGGTGCGCGCGATGTCCTCGGGGTCGCCCGACAGCGCCGCCCAGCGGAACGGCCCGACGCCACGGCAGAACAGCGGGCGGATATAGGCGGGTACGAAGCCGGGGAAGTCGAAGGCGTGTTCGACGCCCATCTCCTTCGCCATCTGGCGGATGTTGTTGCCGTAGTCGAGCACCGGGATGCCCAGCGCGTGAAAGCCAAGCATCGCCTCGACATGCCGCGCCATCGAACGCTTCGCGGCGAGCGTCGTGCCGGCGGGGTCGCGCTCGCGCCGCTCCTCCCACTCCGCCAACGTCCAGCCGGCGGGCAGGTAGCCGTTCAACGGGTCATGCGCGCTGGTCTGGTCGGTGACCGCATCGGGGCGGATGCCGCGGCGCAGGATCTCGGGGAAGATCTCGGCGGCATTGCCGAGCAGGCCGACCGAGACGGCGCGACCATCCTCCCGCGCGGCCTCGATCATCGCCAGTGCCTCGTCGAGCGTCTCGGCCTTCTTGTCGAGATAGCGGGTGCGCAGGCGCATCTCGATCCGGCTCGGCTGGCATTCCACCGCGATCATCGAAGCGCCGGCCATGGTCGCGGCGAGCGGCTGCGCTCCGCCCATGCCGCCAAGGCCGCCCGTCAGGATCCACTTGCCGGCCAGGCTGCCGCCATAGTGCTGGCGACCAACCTCGACGAAGGTCTCGTAGGTGCCCTGCACGATGCCCTGGCTGCCGATGTAGATCCACGACCCGGCCGTCATCTGGCCGTACATCATCAGGCCGCGGCGATCGAGCTCGTGGAAATGCTCCCAGGTCGCCCAATGCGGCACCAGGTTGGAATTGGCGATCAGCACGCGCGGCGCATCGGCCGTCGTGCGGAAGATGCCGACCGGCTTGCCGGATTGCACCAGCAGCGTCTCATCGGGCTCAAGCGCCTTCAGGGAGGAGACGATGCGGTCGAAGGCATCCCAGTCGCGCGCCGCACGGCCGATGCCGCCATAGACGACCAACTCGTCCGGCTTCTCGGCAACCTCGGGGTCGAGGTTGTTCATCAGCATGCGCATCGCCGCCTCGGCACCCCAGGACTGGCAGATGGGGACAGGGCCGCGTGGAGCCGTGATGATGCGGGAATTGGCGATGCGGGTCATGGGGTGGGGCCCTTTCCGGGGGGAGGAAAGCGGATTGGGCGCGACGGTTGGAGGGGCGTTGCCCCTCCAAGCCACCCCACCAGGGACCTACGGGTCCCTGGACCGCGGGATGTTGGTGCCAGGCACGGCGGCTCGGCCGCCGCGGGACGGAACCGATGGGCCCGGCGCTCGGAAGCAGCGCCAGGACTGTGCGAGAAGCGGCTTGGTCCAACCCGGCCGCCGGGCGTCGGGTGGCGGTTTCCAAAGCCCCACTGGCCGTTAGCCCCGCTCCGGCTCCGTCCATGGGCGCGCATGGAATGAACGCCTGCGCGCGTCACGACACCACCTCCGGAAGCGCAAGCCCAGCCGCCAACGCACCACTGTCGACCAGCGCCGCCGCCGCCGCGATGTCGGGTGCGAGGAATCGATCCGCCAGCAAGGGCGCGATGCGCCCGCGGATCGTGGCATGGACGCCCTCCAACGGCGCGGAGGACGCCAGCGGCCGCCGATGCTCCAGCGCCTCCGCCGCGGCCATCGCCTCGATGCCGATGATCGACGCCGCGTTGGCGGCCATGTCCAACAGGCGATACGCCGCATGCGTCGCCATCGAGACATGATCCTCCTGGTTCGCCGATGTCGGCAGCGAATCCACGCTCGCCGGCGCGGCGCGCTGCTTGTTCTCCGAGGCCAGGGCGGCAGCGGTCACCTGCGCGATCATCAGCCCCGAATTCAGCCCCGCATCGCGCGCGAGGAAGGCCGGCAGGCCGCTCATCACCGGATCGACCAGCAGGGCGATGCGCCGTTCGGACAGAGATCCGATCTCGGCGAGGGCGATGGCGATCTGGTCTGCGGCGAAGGCCACCGGCTCGGCGTGGAAATTTCCGCCCGAGACGATGCTGCCGTCATCAAGCACCAGCGGATTGTCGGTGACGGCGTTCGCTTCGGTCTCCAGCGTGCGGGCGACGAAGCGCAGCATGTCGAGCACCGCGCCCATGACCTGAGGTTGGCAACGCAGCGAATACGGATCCTGCACGCGATCGTCGCCCAGGCGGTGGCTCTCTCGGATGGCGCTTCCCGCGAGCAGCCCGCGCAGCGCCGCCGCGACATCCGCTTGGCCGGCATGACCGCGCAGCGCATGAATCCGCGCATCGAAAGGCGTGTCGGATCCGCGCAGAGCATCGACCGTCAGCGCGCCGGCCACCAGCGCAGCCTGGAACACGCGCTCGGCGGCGAACAACCCGGCCAGGGCGATCGCCGTCGAGACCTGCGTGCCGTTGATCAGCCCGAGACCTTCCTTCGGCCCCAATGTGACCGGCGACAGCCCGGCCGCATGCAGCGCATCGCGCGCCGGCACACCCGGCAGCGCCTGGCCTTCACCCAGCATCGCCGCCGTCATATGCGCGAGCGGCGCGAGATCCCCGGAAGCGCCGACCGAGCCCTTGGCTGGGATCAACGGCAGGACGCCGAGCGCGCGCATCTGCTCGATCAGCGACACGACCTCCCAGCGGACGCCGGACGCGCCGCGGCCGAGGCTCGCTGCCTTCATCGCCATGATCAGCCGCACGATGGCCTCCGGCAGCGACGGGCCGACGCCGCAGGCATGCGACAGGATGAGGTTTCGCTGCAGCGTGGCGAGGTCGCTATCGCCGATGCGCACCGAGGCCAGCTTGCCGAAGCCGGTATTGACGCCATAGGCCGTCTCACCTGCCGCGATGACGCGCGCCACGGCGGCGGCGGCGCGATCCACCGCGACGCGCGTCGATGGATCCAGGGGAATCGGCGCGCCGGCCAGGATGTCGCGCCACGCGCCCAGCGGCACGGCGCCCGGTGTCAGCATCGCAGTCATGCGCGCACTCCCTGATGGAATCGCGCGAACAGCGGCGAGAGGCCGATCTGCGCGACGAGTTCGGACAGCGTCTCCACTGACCACACGGCGAGATCCGCGTCCTTGCCGGCCTCCAGGCTGCCGATGCGATTGGCGCGGCCGAGCGCATGCGCGGCCTCGATGGTGAAGCCGCGCAGCACCTCGTCCACCGTCATGCCGAACAGCACGCAGGCCAGCGTGCCGCAGACGCGCGGCGAGGCGATGGGCGAGGAGCCGGGATTGAGGTCCGTCGCCACCGCCATGCGCGTGCCGGCAGCCCGGAAGGCGGCGATCGGCGGCTTGCGCGTTTCATTCAGCATCAGGAAGGCGCCGGGCAGCAACACGGCGACGGTGCCCGCTTGCGCCATGGCGGCCGCGCCATTCGCATTCGTGTATTCGAGGTGATCGGCCGACAGCGCACCGTGCTTGGCGGCCAGGGCCGCGCCCTGGCCGTCGCTCAATTGGTCGGCATGCGACTTCACGCGCAGGCCGGCGGCGTGCGCGGCATTGAAGACGCGGGCGCATTCATCCCCGTTGAAGGCGATGCCTTCCTGGAAGACGTCCACCGCATCAGCGAGGCCTTCGATCGCGATGCGCGGGATCATCCGGTCGCACACCAGGTCGAGATAGGATGCGCGATCCCCGCCCGGCGGCACGGCATGCGCGCCCAGATAGGTCGCGGCGACCGAGACGCGCCGCTGCGTCGCCAGGTGGCGGGCAACGCGCAGTTGGCGCAGTTCGGTTTCCTCATCGAGGCCGTAGCCGGATTTGATCTCGATGGTGGTGACGCCCTCGGCGAGCAGTGCATCGAGCCGCCCCAGCGATGCGCTGGCCAGCGCCGCGTCATCGGCTTCGCGCGTGGCGCGCACCGTTGCCGCGATGCCGCCGCCCGACCGCGCGATGTCCGCATAGGATTCGCCTGCCAAGCGCCGCGCGAATTCATCGGCACGGTTGCCGGCGAAGACCAGATGCGTGTGGCAGTCGACCAGGCCCGGTGTCACCCAGCGCCCGGCGCAGTCGAGGCGGTCCGCCGCATCGATGGCCGGCGCGCCGGTGCGCGACCCGGCCCAGGCGATCCGCCCGCCGGACACTGCCAGCACCCCGTCCTCGACCACGCCAAGGTCGGCCGCCCCCGCCATGGTGGCGAGCCGCGCCCCGGTGATCAGCAGATCGGCCTTCAGTGCCGCCACGCGCCCAATCCCCCGATTTCGATGCTGGCCAGACGTGGCCGGCATCAGTATTGTATATACAATATCCTGCTCCGGAGACGTCCCGATGCGCAAGCTCGTTTTTTCCGAAGCCCTGCTGCCCGATGGCTGGCAGCGGAATGTGTGCGTGGAGATCGACGTCGAAGGCCGCATCGCCACGGTGACGCCCGATGCCGAGCCTGGCCACCTGATTGCGGTGCCGGGCTTGCCCAATCTGCATTCCCACGCCTTTCAGCGCGGCATGGCGGGGCTGACCGAGCACGCCGGCGACAGCGAGGATTCCTTCTGGACCTGGCGGGCGCTGATGTACCGCTTCCTCGCCCACCTCACCCCCGATGACGTGGAGGCGATCGCCACCCTCGCCTATGCCGAGATGCTGGAAGCCGGCTTCACCCGCGTCGGCGAATTCCACTACCTGCATCACGATCCGGACGGCGCTCCCTATGCCGACCGTGCGGAGATGGCCGCCCGCATCGCCGCCGCGGCCCAGGCGACCGGCATCAACCTGACCCTGCTGCCGTGCTTCTACGCGCATGGCGAGATCGGCGGTGCGCCGCCGGTGGCTGGGCAGCGGCGCTTCCTCAACGACCTCGATGGCTACGCGGCGCTGGTCGAGGGCAGCCGCCGTGCCATCGCCCGCCTGCCCGGCGCCAGTCTCGGCCTCGCCCCGCATTCCCTGCGTGCGGCGACGATCGAGGAGATCCGCGCGGTCACCGGCATGGCGCAGCCCGATGAGCCGCTGCACATCCACGCCGCCGAACAGGTCAAGGAGGTCGAGGCCGCGCTGCGCATCCTCGGCCTGCCGCCAATAGCCGCACTGCTCGACGCCGGACTGATCGATGCGCGCTGGTGCCTGATCCACGCGACGCACGGGACCGAGGCGGAACTGGGCCGCGTCGCCACGGCCGGCGCGGTGGTCGGCGTCTGCCCGATCACCGAGAGCAATCTCGGTGACGGCATCTTTCCCGCCATCGCCTATCGCGCCGCGGGCGGGCGCTTCGGGATCGGCACAGATTCCAACGTGTTGATTTCGGCCCCTGCGGAACTGCGCACGCTGGAATATTCCCAACGCCTCGCACTGCGCACGCGCAACGCGCTGGCGCCGCGCGGTGGGTCGACCGGCCGCTCTCTATGGCAATCGGCGGTGGACGGCGGTGCGCAGGCGCTGGCCGCCGGCCCGGCTGGGATCGTGCCGGGCGCCTTCGCCGATCTGGTGCTGCTTGACCCCGACCATCCCGCCTTCGCCGCGCGTTCGGGCGACCGCCATCTCGACAGCCTGATCTTCGCCGCACGCGCAGGCGCGATCCACGATGTCTGGGTGCGCGGCGCGCGGGTGGTCGAAGCCGGCATCCATCCTGCGCGGGAGGCGGCCGAACGGCGCGTGGCGGCCACGCTGGCCCGCATCCTCGGGGCATGAGCGCCTTCGTCCTCGATGGGGAAGGCCCGATGCATGCGCAGATCCGGCGTGCGCTCGGCAGCGCCATCCTGACCGGCCGCATCGCCCCCGGCGGCCGCATCCCGCCCGAGAGCGAATTGATGGCGCTGTTCGGTGCGTCCCGCATGACGGTTCACCGGGCCGTTGCGGCGCTGGCCGCCGAGGGCCTGGTACGCCGCAACCGGCGCGCCGGCACGGTGGCGAGCCCCGAGGCGCGCGGCCGCGCCGTCTTCGAGATCTGGGACATCGGTGCGGAGATCCGCGCCGCGGGCCAGCAGCATCGCTTCGAGATCCTCTCGCACACCCAGCGTCCCGCGACGGGGGATGAGATGGACCTGCCCGCTGGGGCGCCACTGGTCGCCATTGTCACGCGGCACCTCGCGGACGCGACGCCGATGCAGGTGGAGGAGCGGCTGATCAACCTCGACGCCGCGCCGGGGGCTGCCACGGAGAGCTTCGCCGCCGCGCCGCCCGGCCGATGGCTGCTCGACCATGTGCCCTGGACCGAGGCCGAGCACGCCATTCACGCCACGGCGGCACCGGCCCGCGTGGCGAAGCTGCTGGGCATGAAGGCCGGCGATGCCGCGCTGGTGGTGGAACGGCGAACATGGAATGGCACCACCCCGGTCACCTTCGCGCGACTGTGGCATCCCGGTGACCGGCACCGCCTGGTTGGGCGATTTTCCGCCGGCACGTAGCCGGGGCTGGGTGGCTCGGGAGGGCGTCGCCGCCAGGATCGGCCCTGCCGTGCTCGGTTCGGGCGCACCGGTCGGCGCACCCCGGATGCGCGGGCGAATGATACCAGCGGCATGAGTCATTAACGCGTGCCGAGGCCGCGAAGGCGGGCCGCCGACCGCCCGGCGAAAGCCAAGCAAACCGGAGGTTTGCGCGTCACGCCATGGGCGTGCCTTCGGCACGACGCGTCTGAGGGCAGGTCGAAGCCGATACCAACGGTCGAAGAATTCGGCCGTTGGTATGGGACCGCCGGCCTGCCACCGATCAGGCAGGCACGCCGTTTGCCGCGCACACGCCACCATGGGGCAGCGCACCAAGCGATGGATGACTGCTGCCCATCGCGGTCAGTGGTGCAGGATCATGTCCAGTCCAACGAGGGTCGTGGGCCGCCGCTCAATGGGAGCCCGGCAACGGCCTGTACGGCAGCGGCGCGAAGCGCGTCCCATGCATCGTGACATCCTGCCACACGCCGCCGGTCATGTAGGGATCCTCGGCCATCCAGGCCTTCGCGGCCGCATCCGTTGCATGGCGCGTCAGGACGATGGACCCGCGCATCGCGCCGGCGTCGTCCAGGATCGCCCCACCCATCGTCAGCGTGCCATCCGCCGCCATGGCGGTGACGCGTTCTATATGCGCCGGCCGCACCGCCGCGCGTCGGCCCGCCGCACCCGCATCCGTGCCGTCCAGCGCCACCGTCACGGTGTGCGTGCGGGTGGAGGAGACCGGTTCACCCGGTTGCGGCAGCGGGCGATAGGGCAGTGGTGCGATGCGAAAGGGATACGCCTCCCATGTCGCCCAGACGCCATCCACCGCGAAGGGTTCTTCCGCCAGGTAAGCATCGAGCCCGACCTTGTCCGGTACATCCAGAACCATCAGCGACCCGGCTGGCTGCCAGTCCGGCGAGAACAGCGGCACGCCAAGCGCGAGCCGCCCGTCCTGCGCCCATCGCGTGAGGATCGCGAGATGACGATCGCGCGATGCGGCGCGGCGGGACGGGTCGGGCCCGTCCCAGGCGATGATGGCGTAGCCCATGATGCGTCCTGCCCTCCAGTGTTGCCGCAGACTGGCATGGCCGGCGCGGCGCGTCAGCCTGTCCTCGGCAGCGGCCGATAGGGCAGCGGACGCAACAGCGACGCATGCAGCGCGACCGTGGCCCGGCACAGGTCTGGATCGGCTGCCACCCAGTCGAGCGCCGACGCGTCGTCGCGATGCGTCGTGACCAGGATGGCGCCGGGCGCGTCGAGCGTCTCGGCGGCGAAGGTCAGCATTCCCGCCTGTGCCATGGGGCCGAAGCGATCCACATCGGCCTGGCCGGCGACGATAAGGATGGTATGGCCACGCCCCGGCGGCACCGGCGTGTCATCCGCCGGCCAGGGGCGCCACGGCAATGCGGGAATGCGCAGCGGCAGGCACGCGATTTCCTGCCACACGCCGTCGGTCGCGAAGGGTTCGCGCGCCAGATAGGCCTCGACCCCGGCCTGGTCCTGCGCGGCGATGACCATGAGCGACCCGCGCGACCGCCCCTCGGCGGAATGCACCGGCAGGCCGAGCAGCAACGTGCCATCGCGCGCCATCGCCGCGATCGAGGCGATGTGCCGGTCCCGCGCCGCCGCGCGGCGGGACGGGTCCGGCCCGTCGAAGGCGATGACCGCGAAGGCCATAGGAACAGTCGCGGGGGCGACCGATGGCCGCCCCCGCGCAGGCCTCAGTACATATGCTGCCCGCCGTTGATCGACAGCGTCGAGCCGGTGATGAAGTCCGCGTCGTCGGCCGTCAGGAACACCACGCCGCGGGCGATGTCATAGGCGGTGCCGAGCCGGCCGCGCGGAATGCGCGCGATGATCTTCTCGAGCACGTCGGGGGGGACCGCGCGCACCATCTCGGTGTCCACATAGCCGGGCGCGATGGCATTCACCGTGATCTGCGTGCGTGCGCCTTCCTGGGCGAGCGCCTTGGTGAAGCCATGGATGCCCGACTTGGCGGCAGCGTAGTTCACCTGGCCATACTGCCCGGCCTGACCGTTGATCGAACCGATATTGACGATGCGGCCGAACTTCTTGGCCGTCATGCCGTCCCACACCAGCTTGCACATGTTGTAGCAGGAGCCGAGGTTGGTATCGATCACCGCGTCCCACATCTCGCGATTCATGCGCTTCATCGTGCCGTCGCGGGTGATGCCGGCATTGTTCACCAGCACCTCGATCTGGCCCACCTCGGCTTCGATCTTCTTCACGGCGTCGGCGCAGGCGTCGTAATCCGCCACGTCGAACTTATAGCAGGGGATGCCGGTGCGATCGGTGAACGCCTTCGCCGCGGCGTCATTGCCGGCGTAGGAGGCGACGACCGTGCGGCCGGCGGCCTGCAACGCTTCGCTGATCGCGGCGCCGATGCCGCGCTGACCTCCGGTGACGAGTGCGACGCGTGCCATACCTGATCTCCTCCCTGGGCGGATGCGCGGTGAGCCGTATCAATGCTTCGACACGGCTGCGCAATCCTTGATGGCGATCAAATCCTGTCACGCGGCGCAGCGCCAGGGGTAATGCGTGCAGTGCACCACTGCCTGGTCGCCGCAGGCGAAGGATGGGAACCGTTGCATGACCCCCGTGCGCGGCCCTTGCCTTCGCACCCTGCGCCCGCGGATCGCGGCCTGGCCGCGATCCGCGGGAAGGGCCACTCTACCCAGGTGTCGCACCCGAAGCGCGCACCACGGGCGCCCAGGCAGCGATCTCCGCCCGCACGAAAGCCTGTGCATCATCGAGGAACAGCGTGCCCGGCAACGTCGCTGTTTCCGCGTAGCGGCGCGCGATGCCCGGCGTGGCCATCGCCTCGCGTATCGCAGCCGCCAGACGCTCCTGCAGCGCGCGCGGCGTGCCGGCGGGTGCGGCGATGCCGGCCCAGCCATCGGCGATGATGTCCGGGAAGCCGCTTTCCACGAAGGTCGGGACGGCCGGAAAATCGGCGATCCTCTCCCGAACCGTGAAGGCGATCGGCCGCAGCGATCCGGCGCGGATATACGCCGAAGCCGCCGTCAGGCTGTCCATCACTGATGGCACCGTGCCCGCGATCGCATCCGTCGCCGCCTGCGAACCGCCGCGATAGGGGATGTGCTGCAGCTCGAAACCCGCGGCCTGCGCCAGGCGCAGACCGACCAGGTGCGGCACAGACCCGATGCCGCTGGTGGCATAGGCGACCCCGTTCGGCCGCTTCGCGGCGGCGACGAAATCCGCCACGGTCTGTATCTGCGTACCAGGATTCACGAGCAGCAGGTAGGGCGTGCCGAGGATCGTCGCGATATGCGCGAAGTCCCGGTCGGCATCCCACTGGATGCGGTCGCGGTACAGCGTATTGCCCACCGCCATGCCCGAGATGGTCGAGACCAACAGCGTCGTCCCATCCGGCGCGGCGCGTGCGACCAGCCCCGTGCCGAGCGTCGCTCCCGCACCGGGCCGATTCTCGACCACCACCACGGTACCCAGGCGCCGGCCCATCTCCTCGGCGATGAGCCGGGCGATGATGTCGGTGGTGCCGCCAGTGGCGAAAGGCACGATCAGGCGGACGGGCCCCGGAAAGGATTGCGCGAGCGCCGGCATGGCGAGCAGCGCAGGCGTGGCGAGCAGAAGATGGCGACGCAGCATGATGATGGTTCCCGGCAACAGGTCCCCACGCTAGCGCCCCGATCCCGCACTTCGAAAGACTTCGTTCCCGGGGCGCGCGCGCGATGCGCAAGGAAGCTGCCCGAATTGGCGCCGCCGCCGGCCGGGACGTTCGGGGTAGGGCGGCCAACCGAAAGGATCTTGCTTTGTCGTGCCGCAGAGCTGCGCGACGCAACACGACCTTGGCGTCGCGCGGCGCAGGCTGCTAGGGTTCTCACATGGCAGCGCATCGGCGCATCGCAGGGCGAATTACCGGCACGGCCGCTTGAGGTCCGCGCCCCGGGTGGGCGTGCCTTCGGCCGATCGGTTTCTCCACCCGTCGTCGCACTTGCCGGAAGTCCCGCACCATGTCCCATCCTGACCAGCTCGTCCCGGCGCATTTCCATGTGCTTGCCGAGGCATCGCCCGGCCTGCTCTCACGCCTGATGCAGCCGCTCGCCAAGCGCGACCTGATGCCCGACCACGTCCAGGCGCGGCGCGAAGGAGATGCGATGCGCGTCGAGATCGTGCTCGACGCCATGCCCGCCGGCATGGTCCATCTGGTCGCCGGCAATCTCTGCCAGGTCTTCGGCGTGCTCGAATTGCGCCACGGCGCGGCCGAGGCGCTGCGCGCCGCCTGAACGGCGCGGCGCGTGCCCCTGCGATGATTCATGGCGCATCCGGCCCGCGCCCGGCCAGGATGGGCGTGACGCCAACACGCGGTCGCGCTGCGCGCGGCGGAATGGACCTGCGCATGCCTCATCGTCTCCTGTGCCTTGCCGTGCTGGCCGCGTTCCCGCTGTGCGTCGCCGCCGGGCATGCCTTGGCGCAGGCACCACCGGCACGGGCATCCTCGCCCGCCATCGCGGTCGCGCCGGGCGCCGATTGGCGCAGCCAGGCCAGCGAGCGCGATCGCCAAAGGCTTGACGCCTTGGCGGCCACCTGGGCCGAGGCGCTGGAAAGCGTGCGAGCCGGCGGCCAGGCACCCGCCGTCACGGCGGCGGGCGCGCTGCTCGATTCCCGGCCCGGCGAGGACGGCGCGCCCCCACCGGCCGGTGCGTACAGGTGCCGGTCGCTGCGCATCGGCGCGGTCGATCCGGAGGCGGTCGCCTTCATCGCCTATCCGGCCTTCCGCTGTCGCATCGCGGTCACCGACGGCGTCACGGTGTTCGAGAAGCTGAACGGCTCCCAGCGCACCGCCGGCGTGATCATCCCCGACAGTCCGCTGCGGTCGGTGTTGATCGGCACGGAGGCGCAGGGCAGCGAGACCGGTTTCCCGCGCTATGGCGCCGATGCCGCGCGGGACCGCATCGCCGCGGTCGAACGCGTCGGACCCGACCGCTGGCGGATGGTTTTCCCCCGCCCGGCCAACGGCGCGGTCATCGAGGTGATGGAACTGACGCGCGCTACCGCAGCGCCAGAACCGCCATCATCACCAGCCCGAGGCCGATCCGGTACCAGCCGAAGGGGGTGAAGCCGATCCGCCCGATCACGGCCAGCACCGCGCGCACGGTGAAGAAGGCGACGATGAAGGCCGCGACGAAGCCGACTCCAATCTGCCCGAAGGCCGAGAATTCGATCTCGTGCCGCGCCTTGAACAGCGAATAGAAGGTCGCCGCGACCATGGTCGGGATCGCCAGCACGAAGGAGAATTCCGCCGCCGTGCGCCGTTCCACGCCCACCAGCAGCGCGGTGATGATGGTCGCGCCAGACCGCGAGGTTCCTGGGATCATGGCCAGCGCCTGCCCGAAGCCGACCAGCAGTGCGGCGAGCGGCCCGATTTCGGGCACCGAATGGATGCTGGGTTCGGGCCGGTTGCGCTCGATGACGATGATGGCCACGCCGCCCAGGATCAGCGCGACGCAGACGACCCAGGGGTTGAACAGCACCTCGGTGATCGTCTTGTGCAGCGTGGCGCCGATGATCGCCGCCGGCAGGAAGGCGAGCACCAGGTTGATGACGTAGAAGCGCTGCAGCCCTGGTCGCCACATGTGGCGCAGCAGGTCGAGGATCAGCCCGCGATAGATCACCACCACCGCCATGATGGCGCCGAGCTGGATCGAGATCTCGAACGCCTTGCCCGGCGGCCCCTGGAAGCCGATCAGTTCACCGAGCAGGACCAGGTGGCCGGTCGAGGAGATCGGCAGGAACTCGGTCAGCCCCTCGACGATGCCCATGAGCAGGGCGGAGAACAGGGAGGCGAAGTCCATCGGAATCTCCTGAATTCACCAGATCAGATCTCGCCTGGCTGGACCCAGCCGGGCGCGTGAAGGTGTTCGCTCAAGCAACGGTTCGGAGCGGTTTGCGTGAGCGTCGTCGAGCGCAAGCGCTAAGGCGTGGCGGGCGGCTGCGGCGGGCAGGCCGGCGCCGACCAGGGTCTCAGGTGCAGGCGTCGGTCGCCGATGGCAATGCCAGGCTGCGCGCCGGACGCACTGGCGGAAGCCTGGAGTGAAGAGTGCACCTGTCCGAGGATCGGGCTGGTCCGCTCGACGACAAAGAAACCGGTCACTGGCACGGACGCGTCACACAGAGCAGCGATGACATCCGTTGGCCAAACGGCTGGCGCGTCAAGAAGGCGGCCGGCGACGAAACGCTGCATGGCCGTATCGGAAGGCGGCAACATCAGCAGCGCTGCCACCGGCGCGCTTGGTGCGCGATATCGGATGAGGGCCAATGCATCGAAGACGTCGAATGCGATCACCGGGCGGGCTGGTTCATCCTCCTGCGCGAGTTGTGCCGAAAGGCCACGCCAATCCGATCCATCCGGTGGCGCGGTGAATGCATCGCTCAGACTCGGCGCCTGGCTGATGATGAAAGTGGCGAATATAAGAACCCGCACCACGCCGGGGCGTATTTTTGCCAGGCCTGCGCCCATCAATGCTGCGGTTAACGGCAATAATACTTGCAAGGTCCGAGGTATCACGAGAGGATGCATGCAATTGAACGCAAGGAATAGGCCAATGCCGCCGAACAGCGTGACCGCCATGGCGGCGCGATCTGGTATGCGGGGTCCTGTTCGCATCGCGATCCAGATAAGAATTGCGCAGATCAGTGCCGCCAAGGCGGCGCATGCAGGGCCCAATAGTGACCAAGGATCAATGGTCCACGGGGACAGTAGGACGACCCGCATTATGCTGAGTACTGCGAAGCGTGTCCCATAGTCGCGCATCCAGAGCACGCCGTCGGCGCCATCCGCTCCCGCCACATGCCAAGCGAGCGCCAATGGCGGCAGCATGAGAATGAAACTCAGCGACGCGGCGGCGGTCAGCCGCGACATGACGCGTAGGTTGAATCCACCGCGCATCACAATCAACGCAGTCGGATAGATGAACGCCATCGAGGCGGCAATAACGCCGGTAAAATGCAGCCAGACTGCGAAGGCGGCCAGCACCGCAAGCCGCGCGGCCGGGAATATCCAGCGCTGCCCAACGCTGCCCGCTTGCGCCGCGAAGGCGCGCCCAGCCAGCAGGGCCAGCAGCACCACAAGAGTCAGCAACGCATAGACGCGTGCGTCACGCGAATGGAAAATGTGCCATCCGGTGACGGCGAGGATCATCGCCGCCCAGAAAGCAGCGCGGTGGCCGAAGGCCTCACGGCAGAGCCGCCACAGCACGGCAATCGAGGCCAAGCCGGCGAACACGGATGGCAGCCGCAGCGCGGCATCCGACCCGCCCGCGACCGTCGTCCAGGCCTTGATCAGCAGGTAGTAGGTCGGCGGCGTCGTCTCAAGCCAGGCGAGCGGCCCGGTCAGATCCTGCCAGGTCAGGGATACGAAGACCGCTGTCGCGATCTCGTCCACCCAGAGGCTCCAGGTGCCGAGCTCCGGCAGGCGCAGCGCCGCGGCCACCGCCATGGCCAGGGCAAGGCCCGCCAGGGCCATGCCTTGACCGTTGATGCCGAGCCGCGTCAGCGTGCCGCCGCCGCCGGGAAGGCGAAATTGTCGAAGGAATTCTCCGCCACCCGGAACCACTGATACAGCTCATTGCGATACGGCATGTAGGCGTCGTGGATCTTCTTGAAGCGCGCATTGCGTGCCGACGTCTCGGCATAGACCTCGTTCGATGCGTTCCAGGCCGCCTGCATCACGTCACGCGACCAGAAGCGCAACTGCGCACCAGCCGCCACCAGGCGGCGCAGCGCGAGCGGGTTCAGGTGGTCGTAGCGCGCCAGCATCTCGGAATCCTGCTCGTTGCATGCGGTTTCGAGCGCGTATTTGTACAGGTCGGGCAGGGCCTCATAGGCGGTCTTGTTCGCCAGCAGGTGCAACCGCGCGCCCGGTTCCCAGAAGCCCGGCGCGTAATAGTTACGGGCGACGCGCACGAAGCCGAGCTTCTCATCGTCATGCGGCCCGACGAATTCGACGGCATCGAGCGTGCCGCGTTCCAGCGAGGGATAGATGTCTGCCGCGGCGACCTGCGTGGGCGCGGCGCCGAGGCGCTGGAACACCTGGCCCGCGAAGCCGGCAATGCGGAACTTCAGGCCCTGGAGCGCGGCGAGGTTCGGCACTTCATTGCGGAACCAGCCACCCATCTGCGCGCCGGTGTCGCCAGCGGTGAAGGCGACGGCGTTGTAGTCGCTGAACAACTCCGCGCCGAGTTCCTTGCCGCCGCCATGGCGCCACCAGGCGGTGAACTGGCGGGACTTCATGCCGAAGGGCACGGCGGTGAAGAAGGCGAAGCTCGGATCCTTGCCGACATAATAGTAGGAGGCGGTGTGGCAGCATTCGACCGAGCCGGACTGCACCGCGTCGAGTGCGGCGAGCGGCGGGGTGATCTCGCCGCCGGGGAAGGCCTGGATGCGGAACCGGCCGCCGGTCAGCTCGCCGACGCGGCGCGCAATGCCCTCGGCGGTGCCGAACAGCACATCCAGGTTGCGCGGGAAGGAGGAGGTGAGGCGCCAGCGCACCTCCGGCATCTGGGTCTGGGCCAGCGCGGGCGCTGCCAGGGCGGCGGGGGCGGCGGCGGCCGCGGCCCCCATCAGGGCACGACGATTCATGGTGAACGGTTCCTCCCGGCAGGTGGCGATGCGCCCGGTCCATAGGCGATCATGGGCGGTTGGGAAAGCATCACGCGGCGGCCGGCCGTTCGGCCGCCGGTGGCGCCGCGCCGCGCAGCGCGTAGGCGACCTGCACCGCGCCCGCCACCAACCCCATGCCCACGCCGAGCTTCCAGGCCAGCACATAGTCGCCGTTCAGGTCGAACAGCACCCCGCCGCCGAAGGCGCCGAGGAAGGAGCCGAACTGATGCGACATGAAGGCGAGGCCCTGGATCATCGCCTGGAAGCGCAAGCCGAACATCTCGACCACCAGGCCGGAGACCAGCGGTGCGACACCGAGCCACAGGAACCCCATGATGGCGGCGAAGACCATGGTCGAGGCCTCGGTCGGCGCCCAGGCGAAATACAGCCCGAGCACCAGCGAGCGCACCAGGTAGATGCCCCCCAGCAGCGCCCCCTTGTTCCACCGCCCACCGGCCCAGCCGAAGAACAGCGATCCCAACACGTTGAAGCCGCCGATCATCCCCAGCGCCTTGGCCGAGAGCATCGGGTCCTGCTCGCACAGCGCGAGGTAGGAGGGCAGATGCGTGGTCAGGAACACCAGCTGTAGGCCACAGACGAAATAGGCGCCCGCCATCACCAGGAACGGCGTGTGCGACATGGCCCGCCCCAGGGCCACCGCCATGCGCGGCGATTCCCCCGGCGCGAGCGCCGGGATCGGCACGCGGTCCACCCGCCCGGCGATCCAGGCCGCCGGGATCATCGCCAACCCGAGCAGCAGGAAGCCCCATACGCCTGCCCGCCAGCCCCAGCCTTCGGCCAGCACCTGGCCGATCGGCGCGGCGAGCAGCGCGCCGACCGACCCCGCCGCCGAGACGATGCCCAACGCCGATGAACGCAAGGCCGCCGGCACCGGCCTGGCTGCAACGGCGAGTGCCATGCCGCTACCGGTGCAGGCCAGACCGATGCCGATCAGCAGGCCCGCGCCGACCAGCAGCGAAAAGCCTCCCTGCGCCAGCGCCATCACGGCCAGCCCGGCCAAATAGGACAGCACCCCGGCCAGCAGCACCGGCCGGAACCCCCAGCGCGACGCCGCCGCGCCGGCGAAAGGCTGCAACAGCCCCCAGCCGAGATTCTGCACGGCGATGGCAAAGGTGAATTCCGCCACCGCAATCCCGAGGTCGCGCGTCGCCGGCGCCATGAACAGGCCGAGGCTCTGCCGCAGCCCCATGGCCAGGGACAGCATCACCGCTGCGGCAAGCAGCAGGGGAAGGCTGGGACGGAGGGAAGGCTTCATGGCCAGGATGGTCGCCCGCCTTGCTGCACTGCGTCGAGAACGAAGCCCATGCGTCCCGGGTGCGCAGCCATGCGCCGGACGCGGCACGGCGGGTCGCCCGGTGGCGCTTGCCCCGCAGGGCGGCCGGACGGGCTGGTTTCCACCCCTGGAAGCCGTGCGAGCCGGGACGGTCGGCGTGGCGGCCGATGTTCGGGCCTCGACACGAAGCCAGCGGCCGCCGGGGCGACCGCTGGATCGAAGCGCATACCGGCCTTCGTCTCGGCGGGTGCGGTCAGCGCTGGCCGCGGAACCACGCCCCGCTGCCGATGATCGCGGCGAGGCCGACGCCATAGATGACCATGGCCGCGCCGACCGCGGCGAAGACCCAGGCGAGGTCGCCCGTCACGGCATAGGCCAGCCAGCCACCGGCGACCGCCACGATCATGCGGACAACGCTCGCCACCAGCGGCCACAGCAGGCGCCCGGCGCCCTGGGATGCGAAGTACAGCGCCAGCCCGAGGCCGAAGAAGCCATAGGCCGGCCCGACGCGGCGCAGATAATCCGCCCCGACGCTCAGCAGGGTCGGATCATCGCTGAACAGGCCAAGCCAGGCCTCCGGCCAAATCGCCGCCGCCAACCCGACCGCCTCGGTCAGCGCGAAGGCGATGCCGCCACCCAGCATCGCGACGCGCAACGCCCGGTCGCGCTGCCCCGCCCCGATATTGGTGCCGACCAGCGCGACGAGCGGCGCACCAAGCCCGAAGACCAGCGGTACCAGCAGGTATTCCAGCCGGCTGCCGACGCCATAGCCGGCCACGCCTTCCGCCCCACCGGCCCGCGCCACCAGCGCGGTGGTCAGCACCACCGTCAGCGTGGTCTGCACCGTATTGACCGCGGCGACCGCGCCGACGCCGAGGATCGAGGCGAAGATGCGCCAGCGCAGCGGCACCAGGCGCAGCCGCGCGACGCTGCGGCCCGCGCCCATCGCCCAGGCCAGCACGGACATGATGATCGCGGTGCTGAGCACGACGGCATAGCCCGCGCCCGCCACCCCATAGGCCGGAACCGGCCCCCAGCCATAAATCAGCAGCGGCGAAAGCGGCACCAGCAGCACCACGCCGGCGATGACCGCCACCGAGGGCAGCAGCATGTTGCCCCCGCCGCGCAGCACGCTCGCCAGCGCGTTGCCGAGCCAGAGCAGCAACCCGCCGGCGAAGACCACGTCGGAATACCGCAGCGCGGCTTCGAGTGCCGCGCCCTCGCCGCCCATCGCGGCGTAGATCGGCCGGCCGAAGCCGATGAACAACGCCGCGAAGGCCAGCCCGAGCAGGCCGTTGACGACCAGCGCATGCAGCACGAGCGCGTCGGCATCATCGGTGCGCCGGGCACCCAGGGCGCGCGCCACCGCCGAGGCGATGCCGCCGCCGATCGCGCCTGCCGAGAGCATCGTCATCAGCATGTAGCCGGGGAACACCAGCGCGATCCCGGCCAGCGCGTCGGTGCCGAGATGCGAGACCCACCAAGTCTCGATCAGCCCGACCGAGGCCTGAGCCAGCATCACCAGCGTGTTCGGCCAGGACAGGCGCAGCAACGTCCCGAGGATCGGTCCGTCGAGCAGCAGCCGGGTGCGGGGATTGATCGCGCCCGGCTGGGCGACCGCCGCGCTCACGCCGCCGGCTCCTGCCGGAGGTAGCGCGCCGCCGCGTGATTGCGCGACAGGTTCGGGGCGAGTGCGAGGCGCGCCGCTTCGAAGCGCTGCCAGTCGGCGGCGTCGGGCAACGAGGGGATCGTCACCGCCTCGCCGCTGTCGAGGCCGGCCAGCGCAGCATCGACCATCTCGTCGACGCCCATCACCATCTCGGCGGGCAATGTCGCGTCGTCGATGCCGGCGCGGCCCCAGATCTCCGTCCGCGTCGCGCCGGGCAGCACCGCCTGGATGCGCAGCCCGGTGCCGGCGAGCTCGGCCTGCAATGACTGGGTCAGGGTGAGCACGAAGGACTTGGTGGCATTGTAGACGCCGTTGAAGCCTTCCGGCGTCAGGGCGAGCACCGAGGCGATGTTGACCAGCGTGCCGTGGCGCCGGTCGGCGAAGGCCTGGGCGGCAGCGACCGCGAGGCGCGAGGCGGCGACGACGTTGAGCTGCACCAGGTCGGCGAGCCGGCCCGCATCGGCGCCGGCGACGGTGCCGCCCACCGCCATGCCGGCATTGTTCACCAGCATGCCGATGGCGGCGTCGTCGCGCAGGCGGCGCTCGATACGGGCGAGGTCGTCCGGACGCGCCAGGTCGGCCGGCAGCACCTCGACCTTGCGGCCGGTCTCGGCACGCAGGCGGCTTGCCAGCGCTTCCAGCCGCGTGGCGTCGCGCGCGACCAGCAGCAGGTCACGGCCGCGGTGCGCAAGCCGGTCGGCATAGACGGCGCCGATCCCGGAGGAAGCGCCGGTGATCAGGGCAACGGAATGGGAAGTGGCGGACATGTCGGCCTCGGGAGGGGGCGTCGTTTGATTACGATCGCCATGATTGACTTAGATTGCGCTCGCCACTATTAATGTCAAGCGTGTTGTTGAACGGCAGGAGGCCGAGGCACCGGCGATGAGGGTTTCGAAGCAGCAGGCGGCGGAGAATCGAGAGAAGATCCTCGACGCCGCGGCGCGTTTGATCCGCGAGCGCGGCATCGCCGGCGTCGGCGTCGATGCCCTGGCCGAGGCGGCCGGCATGACGCATGGCAGCGTCTACAGCCAGTTCGGGTCGAAGGAGCGGCTGGCAGCCGAGGCGATCGGCCGCGCCATCGCCGGCAGCGCGGAGCGTGCGGTCGGCTTTGGCAGTCTGGCGGAGTATGCGGCGAGCTACCTCTCGGCGCGGCACCGCGATGCACCGGGGGGCGGCTGCGCGCTGGCCGCCCTTGGCGGTGAGGTGCAGCGCCATGACGGTGCGGTGCGCGGCAGCTTCACCGATGGCGTCCGCCGCATGGCCGGGCGGGTCGCGGCGCTCCTTCCGGAGGCGGCAGAGACGGATCGCGAGCAGCAGGCGCTCGCCCGCGTCGCGACACTGGTTGGCGCGCTGGTCCTGGCGCGCGCCGTGGATGATCCGGCGCTATCCGATCGGATTCTCGCGGCCGGGCAGGATGCGGTCGCCGGCGACGCCGGCTGACCGCACTTTGGCCCGATGCCCTGCGTCGGGCCCGGAGCGCACAGCGCGACCGCGCCCAGATGGCCCGCCGTCGCCAGCGCACCAGCGCTGGCCGCGCAAGCCAAGCACGCGCATGCGTGCGCCGGCGCCTGAGGCGATGAAGACTCCAGCAGTCCACGCCATGGACCGCCGGCATGAAGCCGAAAAACTCAGGCCGGCAGCGGATACTTGTCCAGATAGGGCTGGTACTCCGGCTCCACCCGGATATCGAGCGAGGACAGCACGCGCACGACCGCGCAATAGAAACTGATCACCAGCACCAGGTCGACCAGCCGCTCATTGTCGAAATGCGCGCGCAGCGCCTCGAAGGTCGGCTCTGCGACGCCTGGGCCGGCATAGGCTTCCCGTGCCGCGCGCAATACCAGCTTTGCCACCGGGTCGAGCAGCGTGTCCTGCCCCGCGCTTTCGGCGATCAGCGCGCGGATATCGTCGTCGCTGACGCCGAAATCGTAGCCGATCTTCACATGATGCGACCATTCATAGGCCGACCGCGCCAGCCATCCCACCTGCAGGATCGCCAGTTCGCGCAACCGCGGGTCCAGCACCGACTTGAAGCGAATGAACTGGCCGAGGCCCGAAAAGGCGCGCGCCGCATTCGGGCTGTTGGTCAGCGCGCGATGCAGCGCGATATTGCGCTTGAGAAGGTCGCGATCGGCCTCCTGCAGCGTATCGACGGTCATGTCTGGCACGCGGGCCATGGTGTTTCCTCCGGGACTTCCCCGACAGGCTACACGCGCCGCGCGCCCTGCGAAGCCCCCGCCCGCGGCAGGGAGATGCGCTGCAGGGCCGCGCGGTCGGGTACGTCCACGCGCCGGCCATGCAGCCGCAGCAGCCCCGCTGCCTCCAGCCCATGCAACGCGCGCGACAGGCTTTCGGGCGTCATGCCCAGCCGCGCGGCGATCGCACCACGGGGTTCGGGAATTTCGACGGCGCCACGCTGCGCGGGCAGCCGGTGCAACAGGAAGCGCGCGGCGCGCTGCGTGGCATCGCGTGTCTTGAGGTCAACCACCTGTTCCATCAGCAGCCGCCATTGCCGCGTCATCTGCTCCATCGCCGCGCGCATCAGCCCGGCATCGGCCGCCATGGCGGCGCGCAGGTCCTCGGCCGGGATGGCGAGCAGCCGGCATGGCGCGAGGGCGACCGCCGATACCGAATGCGGCACCTGCAGCAGTGCGGCGGCGATCGACAGGGCATCGCCGGCGGCGACGATCTCGACCATCGTGGCCGCGCCGCCATCCTCCGCGGTGCTCAATCCGACGGATCCCTGCAGCAGGATCAGCAGCCGCTCCGCCGGTTGGTCCTGCGCGATGATGGTGGCGCCGCGCGGCACGGCGAGCATCGAAGCGCGGGAGAGCAGTGCCGCGCGGGTTTCGGGACCCGCGGCGGCGAGCAGGGGGCTTGTGATCTTCACACCGCTGGTCGCGCGCATCGCCGCAATCTTGGACCGTTCCGCATGGCCGAATGATCGCAGCGCCCGCAGCGGGCAGGGTTGATTCAGATCAACAGGCGTCATTGTTCGTATCGCGACCCGGCCGGCGCGGCCCGTTCGGGCCGCCGGCCTCCGCACCACGGGCGGGTGCGCCGGGAACCGCTGACGGTCTGGGCGCGGTCACGTCGTGCGTTCCCGGATCGAGGCAGTGCCTCGATCCGTTCGGTATTTGACCCTTGGAGCGTGATGGCCGCAGGTGCGCATGCACCGGAGGCCTGAATCACGCGATCAAACAATAGGTTAGAGCGTGACGAGTGAACGAATGTGAACCGATCATGCTCTATGCGGTGGGCGCGGTCCGTCCGCGCCGCTTCCCTTCGCGTCGTGCACTCAGAACAGACCGCGTTCAGATGGACGCATCCGGACGCGTGAAGATGCTCTCAAAGCGACAGGTTGGAGCATTTGGCGTGAGCGCATGGGAACGCAGCGTGGTCCAGGCGACGAGGCAGGGCTATGCCTTCACGGCATAGCCTTCCTCCTCCACCGCCATCGACACGACATGGCGCGGCAGCACGGTCTCGGTCTTCACCGTGCCATCGGCCAGGTCCACCAGCACCTTCGCCTCCGGATCCTTTGCCTGGATCGCGGCCGTCACCGCCTTCACGCAGTGGCCGCAGGTCATGCCCTCCACTTTCAGCGTGATGGTCGGGCCTTGCGGGCTGGTCATCGTCCTATTCCTTCCGTGCGAGATCTTCGAGGATCGGGCAGTCCGGCCGGTCATCCCCGTGGCAATGGGCAGCCAGGTGTCGCAGGCTGTCCGCCATGCTGCGCAGCGAGTCTGCCTTGGTCTCGAGTGCCGCGACATGCGCCAGCGCAAGGTGCTTCACCTCCGCGCTGGCCCGCTCGCGGTCCCGCCACAGCGCCAGCAGCCTCCGAATATCCTCGAGCGGGAAGCCGAGGTCGCGGGCATGGCGGATGAAGCGCAGCACGGCGATGTCGCGTTCGGCATAGACGCGATAGCCGTTGGCGCTGCGCAGCGCAGCGAGCAGGCCGATCGCCTCGTAGTGGCGGATCATCTTCGCCGACACGCCGGACCGCGTGGAGGCCTGCCCGATATTCATCGCCCGCCCTCCGCCGGCCGCCAGCGCGCCAGCAGCAGCGCACTGGTCAGCACGCTGACCGAGGAGGCCGCCATCGCCGCCCCCGCCACCACCGGCGACAGCATGCCCAGCGCCGCGAGCGGCAGCCCGACCACGTTGTAGCCGAAGGCCCAGAACAGGTTCTGCCGGATCTTCGCCCGCGTGCGCCGCGCGACCTCCAGCGCCGCGGGCACCAGCGCCGGGTCGCCGCGCAGCAGCGTGATGCCGGCCGCCGCGATCGCCACATCCGTCCCGGTGCCCATGGCGATGCCGAGATCCGCCTGTGCCAGCGCCGGCGCGTCGTTCACGCCATCGCCCACCATCGCGACATGGTGGCCCTGCTGCTGCCAGGCCGCGACCTGCGCCGCCTTGCCGTCGGGCAGCACGCCCGCCGCGACGTCATCCAGGCCAAGGCGTCGCGCCGTGGCTGCGGCTGCCTCGGGGATGTCGCCCGACAGTATCGCCGCGCGCACGCCCATGCCGCGCAGCCCGGCGATGGCGGCCGCCGCGCCGGGCTTCTCCGCATCCTCGAAGGCGAGCAGCGCCAGCGCGCGGTCGCCCTCGATCAGCCAAGCGAGGCTGCGTCCCTGCGCCGCCTCGGCCGTCGCCGCCGTGGTCAGCGGGCCGGCCGCCGCACTGCGTTCAACCAGCAGGCGCGGGCTGCCGAGCGCCACCGGCCGCCCATCCACCACCCCTTCGACGCCACGGCCGGGCAGGGCTCGGAAATCGGCGGCGGGCGCGGCGGAGCCGCTGGCGGCCAGCACCGCACGCGCCAGCGGATGCTCGCTGCCGGCCTGCAGCGATGCGGCCAGCCGCAGCGCGGCATCCTCCGTCATCCCCGGCGCGGCGTGCAGCGCGGCAAGCCGTGGCCGACCTTCGGTCAGCGTGCCGGTCTTGTCGAAGGCAACCAGCGTGACCTCCCGCGCGCTCTCGATTGCCTCGACGTCGCGCACCAGGATGCCGGCGCGCGCCGCCGCCCCGGTGCCGGCCATGATCGCCGCCGGCGTCGCCAGGCCGAGCGCGCAGGGGCAGGCGATCACCAACACCGAAACCGCCGTGATCACCGCCGTCTCGACATCGGCGCCGGCCAGCAGCCAGCCGGCCAGGGTCAGTGCGGCGATTCCCAGCACCACCGGCACGAAGATCGCGCTGATACGGTCCACCAGCTTCTGCACAGGCGCGCGGGATGCCTGGGCAGCGGCCACCAGCGCCGCGACGCGGGCGAGCACCGTCTCCCCGCCCACCGCGCGAACCTCGATCACCAATCGTCCGTCCAGCGCCACGGTGCCGGTCGCGACCGTCGCATCCGGATCCTTCTCGACCGGCCGGCTCTCGCCGGTCAGCGCGCTTTCATCGACGCCGGCGCGACCGTCGCGCACCAGGCCATCGGCGGGGATGCGCTCGCCCGGGCGGACCACGATACGGTCGCCGACGGCCAGCGCGGCGGCGGGCACCTCGACCTCCTGCCCGTCCTCGATCCGCCGGGCGGTGCGCGGCGCCAGGTTCAACAGCGCGCGGATCGCAGCACCCGTCGCCCGCCGTGCCCGCGCCTCCAGCCATTTGCCGAGGAGGATGAAGAACACCACCACCCCGGCAGCCTCGAAATACAGGCCATGGGCGTGGCCGGCGCCGTGGCGCAGCAGCAGGTACACCGACAATGCCCAGGCCGCCCCCGTGCCGAGCGCGACCAGCTGGTCCATGTTGCCGCTGCGCGCGCGCAACCCGGCCCATCCTGCCCGCCAGAAGCGGGCGCCGAGGCCGAAGGTCACCGGCGTCGCCAGCGCGAATTGCCACCAGGCGCCCGGCATCCAGTCCCGGCCGAATACCATGCCGAGCATGCCGGCCAGAAAGGGCGCCGTCAGCGCGGCGGCGATTAGCAGGTCGCGCTGTTCCCGCGCCGCCCCGGGGTCGGCCGCGGCTGCCTCCGCCGCCCCGAGCAGCCGGTAGCCGGCGCGTGCCACCGCGGCACCCAGCGCGGCTTGCTCGGTGCCGGCGACGACGCGCAGATGGGCGGCTTCCGTCGCCAGGTTGACCGAGACGGACAGCACGCCCGGTACCTGCGCCAGCGCCCGTTCCACCCGCCCGGCGCAGGACGCGCAGGTCATGCCGCCGATCGACAGGTCCAGCACGGTCTCGGGCACGCGATAGCCCGCCTTGGCGACGGCGGCGGCAAGTGCGGCCGGCGCCGCGGTGCCGCTGACATCCGCCTGGCCGGAGGCGGGGTTCACCGCGGCATCGACCACCCCCGGCACGGCGAGCAGGGCGCGGCGCACCCGCCCGGCGCAGGCGGCGCAGGTCATGCCTTCCACCGGAAGGAAGGCTTGGGATGGCAACAGGGGCGCTTCAGGCATGGTTTCACCTCACGCCGGTACAGATGGATATTGCCACAATGGGAAGGTCAAGAGCCGGCCGATTGATTCCCGACCGCACCTGCACGACATGCTGGCCGCATGATGCGTCACGGACTCCTGATTGTTGCCCTCGCCACCCTGCCCTGGCCGGCCTTGGCGCAGAACGAGCCATTCCGCGTGGTCAATGGCACCTCTCTGCCGGCGACGGCCCTGCATGTGGTGCGCAGCGGCCAGGATGGCTGGGGCGCGAACCTGCTGACGCGCGGATCGCTCGCCCCCGGGGCGGTGCTGTCGATGCGCCCGCCGGAGAGCGCCGGTTGCACCTTCGACATCCGCCTGCTGCTGGAAGGCGGCCGGGAGGCGATCCGCCGCGACGCCGATGTCTGCCAGGAACGCAGCATCGTGGTTTCGGCCGCCCCCGTCCCCGCCGTTGCCGCGCCGGCGCCGCGGCCGCCGGGGGGCGACGCCATCGCCCCCGCGCGGCCGGACGGTGCGCGCGATTGAGATGGGCCCACACGCCGCCGTCATCTAGACTGAGGAAGATGATCCTGCCCCTTCGCCTTCTCCTCGCCACCGCGGTGTTCGGCCTGGCGGCGCCTGTCGCGCAGGCGCAGACCGAGCCGTTCCGTATCGTCAACCAGACCCCGGCGACGGCGATGGCACTGCATGCGGTGCGCAGCGGCCGGCCCGACTGGGGCGGCAACCTGCTCAATCGCGGTCCGCTCCCGCCGGGCGGGGAGTTCGCGCTGCGCCCGTCCGAAGGGGCGGGCTGCCGGTTCGACCTGCGCATGGTGCTGCGCGACGGGCAGGAAGTGGTGCGGCGCGACACCGATATCTGCGCCCAGCGCACCGTGGCGCTGTCGCTGCCGGTGGGCCTCGCGCCCCGGGTCGCCCCCGGCGCCCTGCCGGAAGCGAAGCCGCCGCCGGAAGGTGCCCCCACGCCCGCCGGACCCGCCACGCCGCCCGGCGCCCGGCCCAACCCGCAGGCGCGCGCATCCTCCGGCACCGGCTTCGTCGTCGCCGGAGACCGCGTGATGACCAATCACCATGTCATCGAGGCCTGTTCGCGCATTTTCGTCCGCACCGCCGACAACCGCACCCTGCCGGTGACGGCGTCGCCGGTGTCGGATTCACGGCGCGACTTGGCGCTGCTGCGCGTCGGCGGCAATCCGGGGCCGGCGCTGGCCTTCCGCGCCAATCCGGTGCGGCGGGGGGAAAGCGTGGTGACCTACGGCTTCCCACTGGCCGGCTTGCTGTCCTCCGGTCCCACCCTGACGACCGGGGAGGTGAGCGCCCTTGCAGGCCTAGGCGACAACCAGCAGCAATTCCAGATCAGCGCGCCGGTGCAGCAGGGCAATTCCGGCGGGCCGCTGCTCGACCGGCAGGGCAACGTGATCGGCGTCATCGTGTCCAAGCTGAACGCGGCCCGCATCGCGCAGCGCACCGGCGACATCCCGCAGAACGTGAATTTCGCCGTGAAGGGAACCGAGGCGGTGGACTTCCTGCGCCGCAACGGCGTGACGCCCGTGATGCGCGAAAGCCCGGGCGCGGAGCGCAACGCGGCCGAGGTGGGAGAGCAGGTGCATCCCTCCACGGTGTTCATACGGTGCGAGCGATAGGGGCCGATCGCGGTTCTTGGTGAACGCCGCCGCATTCTCTGCCGGCGCAGCCATCGCCGGCCCCGGGGAATCAGCGAGTCTGCATGGGCCCTTGCAGCGGCACAAATCATCCGCGCTTGTCTGCCGGATGATCCGAACTGCGCGTCCGACCCGGCCGGCCACCGGCACATCCGCGGCGAATCCGATGGAACGCCCTTCCAAAGGCACGGTGGCCCGAAGTCTTCCAATGCCGGGTCCGGCCACCTGCAGCACTTCCATCAGGGTGAACCAGGCGAGCGTGGCGGGGATCGCCGCCGGCTCCTTGCGCCGGATCGTCTCGGCCGTTGCCGCTGCGCCGAGGCCGACCATGGCTACGGTCGCCCCATCGAAAAGCACATAGGCGACACGCCCCCCGAGCCCATGCCCCGTCGGCGGCAGTGTGACAGTCCGGGCGCGGATGTCATCCGCCACGCCGTCGGCGCAACGGCAACGGGCGCGGAGGTTGCCCCCCGCGCCCGTCAGCCAGCCCGCCGAAGCGGACGGGTCAGTTCAGGCGTTCGCCGTGCAGCGTCACGTCGAGGCCTTCGCGCTCCTCTTCCTCGGTTACGCGCAGGCCGACGATCACATCGACGACCTTGAGCAGGATGAAGGTCGCCACCGCCGTGAAGACGAGGGTCGCGCCCACCGCCGTGCACTGCTTGATGAACTGCTCCATCGAGCCGCCCGAGCCATCCGGTGCCGCGGTCGTTGCCGACAGCGGGCCGTAGGCGAGGAAGCCGACCAGCAGCGCGCCGACGATGCCGCAGATGCCGTGCACGCCGAAGGCGTCCAGGCTGTCATCGTAACCGAGCGCGTGCTTGAGGCCCGTCGCACCCCACAGACCCGCAAGGCCCGCGGCCACGCCGATGATCAGCGCGGAACCCGGCAGCACGAAGCCCGCCGCCGGGGTGATGGCCACGAGGCCCGCCACCGCGCCTGAGATGGCGCCGAGCACGCTGGGCTTGCCCTTGGTCATCCACTCCGCGAACACCCAGGCAAGGGTGGCCGCGCCGGCGGCGATCTGCGTCACCAGCATGGCCATGCCCGCGCGCCCGCCGCCCGAGGAGGCAGCCGAGCCGGCATTGAAGCCGAACCAGCCCACCCACAGCAGGGACGCGCCGATCACGGCGAGGCCCAGGTTGAAGGGCGACATGTTCTCGGTGCCGTAGCCAATCCGCTTGCCGAGCACGAGCGCACCGATCAGGCCCGCGACGCCGGCATTGATGTGCACCACCGTGCCGCCCGCGAAGTCGAGCGCGCCGAGGGCGAACAGCCAGCCATTCGGATGCCAGACCCAATGCGCGATCGGCGCATAGACCAGCAGCGACCACAGCGTGATGAACACCACCAGGGCCGAGAACTTCATCCGGTCCGCCAGCGCGCCGGTGATCAGTGCCGCCGTGATGATCGCGAATGTCATCTGGAACATGAGGAAGACGCTTTCGGGGATGGTCATCGCCACCGCCGCGTCGCCGGTGCCCAGCGTGAAGGGCTTGTCCCAGTTCTCCGCGATGCCCGAGAGCATCACGCGGGAGAAGTCGCCGAAATACTCGCCGCCCTCACCGAAGGCGATCGAGTAGCCCGCCACCATCCACAGCACCGTCACCAGCGCGGTGATGAAGAAGGACTGCATCATGGTGGCGAGCACGTTCTTCTTGCGGACCATGCCCGAATAGAAGAGGGCGACGCCCGGCACCGTCATCATCAGCACCAGGGCGGTGGAGGTGAGCATCCAGGCGGCGTCGCCGGTGTCCACCTTGGGGGCTTCCTGCGCCATCGCGGGCATCGCCGCGAGCAGCAGGGATGCCGCGGCGAGGCCGCCGCGCGCGAACATGCGCTTCACTTGGTTCGTGTCCTTTCCGTGCATGGTCGCCGACCTCACAGGGCCGAGTTGTCGGACTCGCCCGTGCGGATGCGCAGCGCGCGCTCCACATCGAGGACGAAGATCTTGCCGTCGCCGATCTTGCCGGTGCGCGCGGTCGTGGCGATCGCCTCGACGACGGCGTCGGCGAGTTCGGCCGGAACGGCGACCTCGATCTTCACCTTGGGCAGGAAGCTCACATGGTATTCGGCACCGCGGTAGATTTCGGTCTGGCCCTTCTGCCGCCCGAATCCCTTGACCTCAGTCACCGTCAGCCCCTGTACGCCAAGCGGGGTGAGCGCTTCGCGCACCTCGTCCAGCTTGAAGGGCTTGATCACAGCCATAACCAGTTTCATGGCGCCGTCCTGTTCCCTCTTTCGGCGGATACGAAGGAAGGCTTCCAAGAGCCGTGCCAGACGCGAAACCCGCGGCAATCCGCCGTCCGCGGGCGACACGCAAGAATCGAAGCCCGCATCGCGTGCAAATGCACAAATTCAGGGCATGCTGGTGGCTTGGCCGGTCGTGCCTAGATTGACCCCATGAACACGCCCCTGTCCGTCGAGGTCTGCATCCTCGGAGCCGGTCCCGTTGGCGCCACACTGGCCGCGCTGCTGGCCGCCGGTGGCGTGCGCTGCGCGGTGGTCGATACCTCGCCGTTGCCGCCGATGGAACTGCCGGCCTTCGATGGCCGCGCCTACGCCATCGCGCTGAGTTCGCGCCGCGTGCTCGACGACGCCGGGGTGTGGGGCGCCCTGCCCGGGACGCCCTGTCCGATCCTGGGCATCCATGTGGCGGATGGCCGGCCCGGAGAGCGCGCCTCCCCGTTGTCACTCCATTTCGACCATGCCGAGGTGACCGGCGAGCCGTTCGGCTGGATGGTCGAGGCACGGGCCTTGCGCGTGGCCCTCAATGCCCGGCTGCCGCTGCTGCCCGAATTGTCCGTCTTCGCCCCGGCGACCGCGGCGGTCGAACGTTCTGCCGGCGGCGTGGTCATTCGCCTGTCCAGCGGGCAGGACATCAGGGCCCGGCTGGTGGTCGGCGCCGAGGGGCGTCATTCGCCGCTGCGCCAGGCCGCCGGCATCCCGGTCACGCGGCTCGACTACCATTGCCTCGGCATCGTCGGCGCGGTGGCGCATGAGAAGCCCCATCACAACCAGGCGGTCGAACAATTCCTGCCGAGCGGACCCTTCGCGCAATTGCCGATGCAGGGCATCGAGGGCCATCCGCATGTCAGCGCCATCGTCTGGACCGAGCGCATGGCCGTCGCGAAACGCTGCTTGGCGTTGGACGACGCGGCCTATGGCCGGCAGGTCGCCGCGCGGATCGGCGGGCACCTGGGCGCGGTGACGCCGATCGGCCGGCGCTGGTCCTATCCGCTGACCGCCATGCACGCTGCCCGCTACACGGCGGAGCGGCTGGCGCTGGTCGGCGATGCCGCGCATGGCATCCACCCGATCGCCGGGCAGGGGCTGAACCTCGGCTTCCGCGACGTGGCGGCCCTGGCAGAATTGGTGATAGCGGCGATTCATGCGGGCGCGGATCCGGGCGGGCCGGCCCTGCTGGCGCGGTATCAGGCGGCGCGGCGGCCGGATGGGCTGATGATGCTGGGCGCGACCCATGTTCTGGAGCGACTGTTCACCTCGCGCCTGCCGCCTGTGCGCCTGGCCCGCCGGCTCGGCATCGCGGCGGTCGACCGGCTGCCCGTGCTGAAGCGCTTCTTCGCCGAGCGCGCCATGGGGCTGGCGCGCTGAAGGCGGGAGCGGGGCTGCGCCGGGGACCGGGAAGTGAGGTCCCGGCTGTTCGTAGCGTGAAGACCTGGGGTTGCATTGCGGACCAGGGCACGCGGTCGAAACGTTAATTCTGCGTCAAAATCCGGCCGTGCCGACAAATACATGAGAGGATTGCAAGCAGGGCCTCGTAATATTGACCTTCAATGACTGATCCAGATCGACCATTGCTTGATCCGAGGGCCAGCCGACCGGCATTCACGTCGTCAAAGCGGCAACAACTTCAACTCGTGGTGAGCAACTCGGGCATTCCGGCGGAACGGCCCCGAATCGACCGATGGGGATCTCCCGTGGTGCGCTTTGCTCTATTGGTTCTTGTTTCCATTGCGATATGGACCGCGGTGGCCCTGGGGCTTTGGCAGTTGGCCGAGGCATTCTGGTGATCGGCCGGGCGGCTGAGGGCGCGCGAAACTGATTGCCGCCGTCTGACGAATGCGGCGGCCGGCATCAGGTATTCGCTTGGGCCGCGGCCGATCAGGCGTCCTGCGCACCCTCCGCAGCCAAGCCGGCCGCACGACGCCGGGCGGCGTGAGGGCCGGGGAGTGGCGGCCCCCACCGGCCCGTTCGCGCCACGGATGGTCCGTTGCGCCACGGCCCCTTCAGTCAAGCCGGATGTTGGCTCGCTGGATGATGCCCTGGAACAGGGCACGTTGGCCTTGCAGGTAAGTGGTGAAGGCCGCGCCCGCGCGCGGGATCGGCTCCACGCTGATACTTTCGAAGCGGCTGCGGATCTCCGGCTGGGCCATGCCGTCCACCACTTCGGCAGCCAGCCGCTCGACGATTGGCGCCGGCAGGCCGGCGGGGCCCATCAGCCCGACCCAGGCGCCGGCGTCGAAGCCGGCCAGGGCGCCGGGCTGCTTGGCGAAGGGTTCGACCCCCGGCGCCAGGCTGCTGCCATCGGCCAGGGAGATGCCGAGCGCGCGCAATGCGCCCTGGCGCACCAGCGGCCAGGTCGCGGCCATCGTCTCGATGCTGTAGTTGATCTGGCCGCCCATCAGCGCGGTCATGGATGGCGCGCTGCCGGCGAACGGGACGTGCAGCGCCTCGATCCCGGCGGCGGCGTTGAAGGCCTCGATGATCAGGTGCGCGGTCGCCGCGGTGCCCGACGACCCGAAGGTGTAGTGCCCGGGCCGCGCCTTCAGCAGGGCGATGAATTCCTGGATGGTCCGCGCCGGGAAGTCCGGCTTCACCACCAGCAGATACGGCGACACGCCGAACATCGCGATCGGGGCGATGTCGCGCGTGGCGTCGAAGGGCAGGCGCTGCAGCAGCGGCGAGATCGTCAGCGGCCCCGACGATCCGGCCAGCAGCGTGTAGCCATCGGGGGCAGCCTTCGCGACCACGTCCGCGCCGATGGTCCCTCCGGCGCCGGCGCGGTTTTCCGGCACCACCGGCTGGCCGAGCCGTTCCTGCAGTCGCTGCGCGATCACGCGCCCGGCGAGGTCCGTCGCCTGGCCCGGCGGCCACGGGATGACCATGCGGATCGGGCGGTTCGGCCAAGGGGCCTGGGCCTGCGCGGCGGAGATGCCGGGCAGCACGCCCGCCATCAGGGTCAGGGCGGCGCGACGCGTCTGCGTCATGGTGGATGTTCCTTCCCAGTCGTTTGGTTGAAGGCGGTTGGCCCGCCCTGTTGAGCCGCTTCAGCACGCCCGCCGGGGTGCTGCAAGAGCGCCGGCGCGCGATGCCTGGAGCATGATCGGTTCACATGCGTTCACCCATCACGCTCTAACCTATTGTTTGATTGCGTGATTCAGACCTCCGCTGCATTCGCACCGGCGGCCATCATGCTCCTGGAGCCGCTCCCGTTCGCCTTGGCTCGCGGCTGCGGCTCCAGCCTTCTGTTTTTTCGACCATCTTCACCCGCTCAGGTGATTCCACATGATCGGGATCTGCTCTAACGGATCGGCGGCTTCATCCGCTCGGCGTCCGGCTTGCGGCGGCGCGTGGGCGGGGTGAGCGGCTCCGCCGGCACAGCCGGCAGGGCATGCGCCTCCAGCCCACGCCGGACTAGGCTCGCCCAGGCTTCCTCCGGCGTGTCCACGATCTCGAACAGCGACAGGTCCTTCTGGTCGATCATGCCGCGGTCGACCAGCAGCTTCAGGTTGACCACCTGTTCCCAGAAGGACCGGTCGAACAGCACGATCGGGCGCGGCGTCGCCTTGCCGGTCTGCACCAGCGTCAGCAATTCGAACAATTCGTCGAAGGTGCCGAAGCCGCCGGGGAAGACCGCCAGGGCATTGGCGCGCATGGCCAGGTGCATCTTGCGCATGGCGAAGTAGTGGAAGCGGAAGGTCAGCGCTGGGGTGGACCAGGCGTTGGGGTATTGTTCGGCCGGCAGTGTGATGTTGAAGCCGATGGAAGGCGCGCCGGCTTCCGCCGCGCCGCGGTTGGCGGCCTCCATGATGCCGGGCCCGCCACCGGTCGCGATGACGTTGTCGCGCGGCGCGCCGGTGACCGCGAGCGCACCGCCGCGCAGCGAGACGATGCGCGCGAAGGCCCGCGCATCCTCATACATGCGCGACTGACCGGCGGCGCGCTTGGCCGCGCGCTTCTCGACGGGGGTTTTCGCGGCGGCGGCCAGTGCGGCGGCCTGTTCGGGGCTCGGGATGCGGGCGGAGCCGAACACCACCACGGTCGATCGGACGCCCCAGTCGCGCAGCGCATATTCGGCCTTGGCGTATTCCATGCCGAAGCGGAAGGGCCGCATCTCGTCGCGCAACAGGAATTCCTGATCCTCGATGGCCAGCAGGTAGGAGTGTGACCGCTTCTGCGCGCCGTTGTCGGGCATGGTTCCGCTCGTTTCCGATCTGGGCCGAATCCGTCTTGTCGCGCTGCCGGCCGGTGTTCCATCCTAATCCAAAGGCCGTCGCTCTGCCGAATGGCCATGGGAAGGATGCATCCATGAAGCGATTTGCCGCGGCGCTCGGCGCCGCGCTGCTGTTTGCCGTGCCCGCTGCCCAGGCCCAGAACCGCGGCGACCCCAATGCGCTGCGGGTGAAGCTGTTCGGCGACCTGCGGTCGATCGACCCCTTCATCAGCCCCGAATACATGGCCCGCAACCACGGCTACATGGTCTACGACACGCTGTTCGCGCTGGATTCCCAGCTGCGCGTGCAGCCGCAGATGGTGGAACGCTTCACCACCAGCGAGGACGGCAAGACCTGGACCTTCACCCTGCGCGAAGGCCTGACCTTCCACGACGGCGCGGCGGTGACGACCGAGGATGTCATCGCATCCCTGCGCCGTTGGGCGGTGCGCGACGGGCTCGGCCAGCAGATCGTCGCCCTCGCGACGGCAATGGAACCGGTCGATGCGCGGACCTTCCGCATCGTGCTGCGCGAACCCTTCGGGCTGATGCTGCAGGCGCTGTCCAAGCCATCCGGCCAGCCGCCCTTCATCATGCCCGCGCGCGTCGCCGCCACGCCGGCGACGACGCCGATCACCGACCCGATGGGCTCCGGCCCGTTCAGCCTGCGGCGGGAGGATTGGCGCGTCGGCGATCGCGTCACCTATCGCCGCAACGTCGCGTATGTGCCGCGCGCCGAGCCGCCTGATGGCCTCGCCGGCGGCAAGCGCGCGGGCATCGAGCGCGTCGAATGGGTCTATCTGCCCGACGCGCAGACCGCGCTGAACGCGTTGACCACCGGCGAGATCGACATCTTCGAGGAATTGCCGCCGGACCTGTTCCCCGTCGTGCAGCGCAACCGTGCCCTGCGCATCGGCCAGCAGGACAGTGTCGGCGTGCAAGCCATCTTCCGCATGAACCAGGCGGTGCCGCCCTTCGACAATCCGCGGCTGCGCCAGGCGATGCGGCTGCTGGTGGACCCGGCGCATGCCATGCCGGCCTACATGACCGAGCCGTCCCTGTGGCGGGATTGCCGGTCCTTCTACACCTGCACCTCACCCTATCGGACCGAGGCAGGCTGGGTGACGCCGGATTTCGAGGCCGCGCGCCGCGCGGTGGCGGCGAGCGGATATGACGGCACGCCGGTGGTGGTGTTGGACGCGCAGGATTCGACCATCAGCCACACTTTCGCGCTGGTCTCGGCGGATCTGATGCGGCGCGCTGGGCTGACCGTGGACGTGCAGGCGATGGACTGGGCGACGCTGATCCAGCGCCGCCTGTCGCGCAACCCGGGCAACCAGAACGGCTGGGGGCTGTTCGTCTCCGCGCCCACCGGTCTCGATGGCATGGACCCGTCCGGCCACAATGCAATGCGCTCGGCCTGTGAACGCACCGCCCTGCCAGGCTGGCCATGCGATGCGGAGATGGAACGGATCCGCGACGCCTTCATCGCCGCGACCAACGATGCCCAGCGCGCCGAGGCGGCCCAGGCCTACCATCGCCGCGCGACTGAATCGGTGCCCTATGTGCCGCTCGGCCAGTTCGCGCTGGTGCGGGGCTATTCGGCCCGGTTGCAGGGGATCCTCGACGCGCCGGTTCCGGTGTATTGGAACATCTCCAAGGCGGCTCAGTGAGGATGCGATGAAGGACACGACAAGGGCGAAGCTCGCCGAGGTCTCGACGGCCACGCTGACGACGGTGTTGTTCAAGCGCGGCTTCCGCAACGTGTTCCTGTCGCTCAGCCCGCTGGGCGCCGATGCGCCGCGCATGGTCGGCCCGGCCTATACGCTGCGCACCATCCCGGCGCGGGAAGACCTCGACACGCTCGGCGTCTTCGCCGACCCGGAGCATCCGCAGCGCAAGGGGGTCGAGGAATGCCCACCCGGCGCCGTCTTCGTCATCGACAGCCGTGGTGATGCACGGGCGGCGAGCGCGGGCGGCATCCTCATCACGCGGCTGAAGGCGCGCGGCGTCGCCGGCGCCGTCACTGATGGCGGCTTCCGCGACAGCCCGGAGATCGGCGCGATGGGCTGGCCGGCCTATCACGCCACGCCCTCCGCGCCGACCAACCTGATCCACCATCATTGCGTCGATCTGAATGTGCCGGTCGCCTGCGCAGGCGTCGGCGTGCATCCGGGCGACATCATGGTGGGCGACGGCGAAGGCGTTGTCTGTATCCCCGCCCACATCGCCGATGATGTCGCGGACGAAGCCTTCGAACAGACGGTGTTCGAGGATTTCGTGCAGGAACGCGTGGCCGCCGGTCACACGATCCGCGGGCTCTACCCGATGACGGATGCCGCCAACAAGCCGATCTTCGAGGCCTGGCGCAAGGCGAACGGGCGTTGACGCTGCGGCTGGTCGTCATCGGCATCGCGCTGGTGTTGGCGATGCCCGCGCTGGCGCAGGAACTGCCGACCTGCCCCGAACACGTCACCGTCACGGATGGCCTGGACGGCGCGGTGCCGCAGGGCTGGCAGCATCTGCGCCGGGAATCGCGCCACCACCTGGTCGATATCCGCTTCTACGCCGAGGCGCCGCCGGGCGGGACTGTGATCGAAGCAGTCGGCGCCAGCAGCCGCGGCACAGTGGTCAGCCTGCGCTACAGCCTGCCATCGGTGGAAAGCGAGGTGTGGATGTCCTGCGTCTATGCGGATACCGCGCATACGCTGATCCGCGGCCTGGCCGGGCCATTTCCGCCGCATGTGCGGGTCAACCATGACCGGCAGGATGGGCGGACCTTCATCACCTACAACTGAGCGTCATCCAGCGTGCAGGTCAGGAAGCGGTTCTCGGCACTCGCCGCGTAGTCGCCGAAGGGTCCGCAATCGACGAAGCCATGGTGCAGATACAGCGCCACGGCGGGCTGGAAATAGGCGCTGGTGCCGGTCTCCAGGCTAATCCTCGCCATCCCGGCCGCGCGCGCCGCATGCATGATGTGCCGCAGCATCATCCCACCGATGCCGCGCCGCCGCGCGGCTTCGGCCGTGTGCATGGACTTCACCTCGCCATGGTCGGGCGCCATCCGCTTCAGCGCGCCGACGCCGAGCAGCGTCTCCCCATCCCAGGCGCTGAAGAAGCGGATTGCCGGCACGCGCAGCCCCGATAGGTCGAGCGCGAAGGCGAAGCCTTCCGCCGTCGCGGCCCGCGCCTTGGCCAGATGCGTGGTCAGCAGCGCCTGCACGCGGGCATCGTCGAGCCCGCCCTCGGTGATCGTGACCGTCACAGGTACTTGCCCCGTTCCATGATCTCGAGCGCGTAATCGCGATAGGTCATGCCGAGTTCCTCCGCGCGGGCCAGGCGGCGCAGGGCGATCTCCCGAGGCGGCGTCTTCCAGGCCTTCTTGTGCGCCCGGCGCCAGTTCCAGGACCGCCAGCTCGCGGTCTTGTCGTCCTCGTCATCGAGCGGCGGGCCACCGTTGTGGCGCGGGGCGGGCGGCATGGTCATGCGGCGCAGTATCCACTATCATGGCCGCATGTCCACTATGCTGGAGACTCCGGGGCTCGACACGCTGATCGCCGCGCGCATCCGGCGCGAGCGTGAATCGCGCGGCTGGTCGATCGCGGAACTGGCCGCTGCCTCCGGTGTCTCCCGCGCCATGATCAGCAAGGTGGAACGCGCCGAGGCGAGCCCTACCGCCTCCCTGCTCGGCCGGTTGTCGGGCGCCTTTCACCTGACGGTCTCGACGCTGCTGGCGCGGGCGGAAGCCGATGCCGGCCCGTCGCGCATCGCCCGCGCCGCGGCGCAGCCGCTCTGGACCGATCCCGCCACCGGCTACCGCCGCCGCGCCGTCTCGCCGCCCGGCGCCGAGCCGGAACTGGTCGAGGTCGAGCTGCCGCCCGGCGCGCGCGTTGCCTATACGGCCGATTCCATGACCTTCCTGCGCGGCCATGTGGTCTGGGTGCTGTCGGGTCGCCTGGTGGTCGAGGAAGGGGCCGAGGAATCGCTGCTCGCCACCGGGGATTGCCTCGCCTTCGACCTGGTGGCGCCAAAGGGCCATGCCTATCGCAACCCATCGGCCAGCCGGCCTTGCCGGTACCTCGTGGCGCTGCATCGGCGCTGACGGTCGTCGTGGCATCGGCGGGGCGAAAGGTGGCACGCTTCCGCTCAACGACCCTGGGAGGACACCATGACCGTCACCATCGGCCGCCGGGCCTTGCCCGCGCTTGGCCTCGCCGCTGCGGGCGCCGCGCGGGCGCAGGGGGCGTGGTCGCCATCGCGCCCGGTCACCATCGTGGTGCCCTTCCCGCCGGGCGGTTCCACCGACGTCACGGCGCGCTTCGTCGCCGAGAAGATGGCGCCGCTGCTCGGCCAGAGCGTGCTGATCGACAACAAGCCCGGCGCCCAGACGGTGATCGGCGCGGAAGCCGTGGCCCGCGCCGCGCCGGATGGGCACACGCTGCTGATGTCGTCCGGCACCACGCTGACGATCAACCCGCTGATCGGGCGGAACCTGCCCTACAGGCCCGAGGATTTCGCCCCCGTCGCGCATATCGCGACGCTGCCCTTCTGCATCGCGGTGCGCCCCGGCATTCCCGACACCATCCCGGAATTCGTCGCCCATATCCGCGCCAATCCCGGCAAGGTCACCTGGGGGCATAATGGGCGCGGGTCGTTCAACCACATCGCCGGCGCGCTGATCCAGGAACGGCTTGGGCTCGACTGGCAGGATGTCGGGTATCGCGGCGATGCGCCGCAGTTGAACGACCTGCTGGCGGGCACGCTCGATTCCATCCTGGTGGGCGGGGCAACAGGCTTGGCCGCGGCACGGTCGGGACGCGCCAAGATCCTGGGCTGGACCGGGGAGTCGCGGCTGCCGAACCTGCCGGACCAGCCGACCTTCGCCGAGTTCTATCCCGGCTTGGTGGCGGTGACCTGGTTCGGGCTGCTGGCGCCGGCAAGGACGCCGCCGGCGGCCATCGCGCGGCTGAATGCCGCGGGTGCCGCGGCGGCGGCCGATGCCTCGGTGCGCGAACGGCTGTTGAATGAGGGCATCGTCGCGGCGGGCGGCACGCCCGCTGACTTCCAGGCCTTCCTGACGCGGGAGGCGGAACGCTGGGGTCCGCTGCTGCGGCGGCTCGATATCCAACTGAACTGACGCTCAGGGAGCCTCGCCTTCGATCGCCGCGACCCAGAGTTCTAGGGCGCGGCGCAGCCGCCCGGCGCGCTTTTCTCCGATGCGTTCGGCAACCCGCGCCTCGACCTCGGCGCTGAGCGCCAGCAGCGCGGCCAGCACCGCCTCCCCGCGCGCAGTCAACCGCACGATGCGCGCCCTGCCATCCGAGGAGTCCGGCACGCTGCGCAGATGGCCGGCCGCCTGCAGCCCCTCGACCAGATAGGCCATGGATTGCTTGGTCATGCCCGCGCGCTCGGCAAGGGTGGTCAGGCGCGACCCGGCCGGGCCGAGATGGCGGAAGACGGCGGAATGGGCCGGGCGGATCTCGGGGAAGCCACGCGCCGCCAGGGCGCCGTAGACCTCCTTCTGCATCGATTCGTAGGACAGGCGCAGCAAGGCGCCGAGGGTGCGGTGCTGTTCGGTGATGGGGCGATCATCCATGGGCCATCTTGACAGATCGTCAGATGATCTGTCGATATATAGTCAGTTAATCTGACGAAAGGACATCGCCATGGACCCGATCGCCCGCAACCTCGCCGTGGTCGAGGCCCATATCCGTGACGAGGCGCGCGATCCGGCCGCGGTGATGGGCCTGTACACCGACGACATCGTGCTGGAGATGCCGACGCGCGGGCTGACGCTGGTCGGCCGTGCCGCGATCGAGGCGAATTACCGCGCCATGTTCGGCTCGATGGCCGAGGTCGAGATCATCCCCGGCACGCGCTTCGCCACCGAGGACCATGTGGTCGATGATTGTACCGCGCGTTTCCGGCTGACCGGGGACGGCGTGGCGAATGCGCCCCTGCCGGTCGGCAGCCCGGTGGAATTGCGGCTGATGCACCTGTTCGCGATGCGCGACGGGCGCATTGCGCGCGAGACGGTGTATGAGGGATGGCGGCGCATTGGGTGACGCGACCGGAGGGGTGCTACCCCTCCGGACCTCCCCGCCAGGGGCCAGCGGGCCCCTGGACCGCGATCACTTGGTGCCCGGCGCCAAGATTCGCATCCAAGGCAATGTCGGGGTTGCCGTCCTGCTCCGGCAGGCCACTGCCAAATGATGGTTTCCAAAGGCCTTGGGCCTTTGGTGGGGTGGCTTGGAGGGGCAAAGCCCCTCCAACTTTTCAGCCCCCCAGCCCCAGCGCCTGCGCCACCGCCGGATGCGTCACCCGGCCGCCCTGCACATTCACCCCGGCGGCGAGATGCGGGTTCTCCGCCGCCGCGCGCTGCCAGCCCTTGTCGGCGATCTGCAGCGTGAATGGCAGCGTCGCGTTGTTCAGCGCGACCGCACTGGTGCGCGCCACGGCCCCCGGCATGTTCGTCACGCAGTAATGCACCACGCCATCCACCACATAGGTCGGGTCGGCATGGGTGGTGGGGCGCGAAGTCTCGAAGCAGCCGCCCTGGTCGATCGCGACATCGACCATCACGCTGCCCGGCCGCATGCGCGACACCGTCTCCCGCGTCACCAGCTTCGGCGCCGCGGCACCCGGCACCAGCACCGCGCCGATAACCAGGTCGGCCTCGATCACCGTGCTCTCCACGGCGTCGCGCGTGGCGAACAGCGTGTCGACCATGCCGTTGAACTCGACGTCGAGCGCGTTCAGCACGCGCGGATTGCGATCCAGCACGGTGACATGGGCGCGCATGCCGTTGGCGATGCGCGCCGCATTCGACCCCACCACGCCACCGCCGATGATCGCGATGCGTCCGGACGGCACGCCCGGCACGCCCGACAGCAGGATGCCCGCGCCGCCGGCCTCCTTTTCCAGGCAGCGGGCGCCGACCTGGACGGCCATGCGGCCGGCCACCTCGCTCATCGGTGCGAGCAGCGGCAGCCCGCCCTGCGCATCCGTCACCGTTTCGTAGGCGATGGCGGTGCAGCCCGACGCCATGAGCCCCTGGGTCTGCGCCAGGTCCGGCGCGAGATGCAGGTAGGTGAACAGCACCTGGTCCGGCCGTAGCCGCGCCCATTCGAAAGGCTGCGGTTCCTTGACCTTCACGATCAGCTCGGCTTCGGCGAAGACCGTCGCTGCGTCGGGCGCGATGCGAGCGCCGGCGGCGATATAGGCCTCGTCCGGGAAGCCGATCGCCGTGCCGGCCTGCGTCTCGACCAGCACGTCGTGGCCGTGCAGCACCAGTTCGCGCACCGAGCCGGGTACCAGGCCAACGCGATATTCGTGGACCTTCACTTCCCTGGGGACGCCGATGCGCATTGTTTCCTCCTCGGGTGGTCAGTCCACCGGCAGGAAGATGAACACGACCGCGGCGACAAGGCACGCGCCGGCGGCGAGGAAGTTCCAGCGCAGCGTCTCCCCCAGGAAGGCGACGCTGAACACGGCGAAGACCGCCAGCGTGATCACTTCCTGCATCACCTTCAGCTGCTGACCGGTGAAGGTGCCGTAGCCGATGCGGTTCGCCGGCACCGCCAGGCAGTATTCGAAGAAGGCGATGCCCCAGGAGATCACGATCGCCAGCCACATCGGCCAGGATGGCTGCTTGAGATGCCCATACCAGGCGAAGGTCATCAGCACGTTGGACCCGACGAGCAGGACGGGGGTCAGCAGCCAAGGCGACATCGGAGATTCCTTCGGGGATGGAAGGGCAGTCCTGTGCGCCGGACTGCCATGCGTCGATCCAACGCGCCTCAGTCAGGCGCGTTGCCCAGCCGCCCCCGCACCATCGCCAGGGCCGCCGCGAAGGCAGCCTCGGCATCGAGCGCGGTGGTGTCGAGCGTCAGCGCATCCGCCGCCGGCTTCAGCGGCGCCACCGGCCGGTTGGCGTCCTGCGCGTCGCGGTCGCGGATTTCGGCTTCTACCTGGGCGGCATCCGCCGCCACGCCGCGCCCGCGCAGTTCCAGGAAGCGGCGCCGGGCGCGTTCCTGCACGCTGGCGGTGACGAACAGCTTCACCGCGGCTTCCGGAAACACCACCGTGCCGATGTCCCGGCCATCGAGCACCGCGCCGCGGTCCCGCCCGAAGGCGCGCTGGAAGTCGAGCAGCGCGGCGCGCACGGCGGGGATGGCCGCCACCGCGCTCGCCGCCATGTCGGCCATCGGCCCGCGCAGGTCGGACCGTTGCAGATCATCGGGCGTCAGGCTGCGGGCGGCGGTCTCGGCCTGGGTCGCATCGCGCGGGTCGGCCCCGTCATCCAGCACGCGGCGCCCCACGGCACGATAAAGCAGTCCGGTGTCGAGATAGGGCAGCCCCAGCGTCGCCGCGAGCCGCCGCGCCAGCGTGCCCTTGCCCGCCGCCGCCGGACCGTCCACGGCAATGACGGTGCCGTTCAGCGCCACAGCGCGGGCTCCGTCGCGACGGCGATGACAAGGCCGATGATCGGCACCGCGATCAGATAGGGGACCACCGCATCCGGCGCGACCGGGGCCACCGCCATCACGGCGAGCAATGCCGCGATCTCCGGCCAGGACGGCTCGCGCGGCACGACAAGGCCGAGCGCGAAGGCCGCCTGGGCCAGCCAGGCCGCGACCAGCACCCCATAGGCGAGCGTGAAGCGCGGCCCCGCCACGACGTCAGGCCGGCCCGATCGGGCTGCCACCGGCCAGCCCGTTCATCAGCGCGGCGAAGCCGGGGAAGGAGGTGTCGATGAAGGCGGCATCATCCACGGCAACCGGCGCCTTCGCGGCGAGGCCCATCACCAGGGCGGACATGGCGATGCGGTGGTCCATATGCGTCTCGACCGTACCGCCGCCGGGGATGGCGCCGGCAGTGCCATGCACGATCAGGTCCTCGCCCTCGATTTCCGCCTTCACGCCATTGGCTGCGAGCAGGGCGAAGGTGGCGGCCAGCCGGTCACTTTCCTTCACCCGCAACTCCGCCAGGCCCTGCATGCGCGTGACGCCCCGCGCGGCAGCGGCGGCCACGGCCAGTACCGGGTATTCGTCGATCATCGACGGCGCGCGGCGCGGCGGCACGGCAAGACCAGTCAGTTCCGTGTATTCGGCAACGATGTCGCCGACCGGCTCGCCGCCGGCGACGCGCTCGTTCTCGACGCGCAGCAACGCGCCCATCTCCCGCAGCGTGGTGATCAGCCCGGTGCGCAGCAGGTTCAGCCCGACATTCTCGACCACCACGCGCGACCCCGGCACCAGCAGAGCGGCCACGATCGGGAAGGCGGCAGAGGAGGGGTCGCCAGGCACCAGGACCGGGGCGGCGACCAGTTCCGGCTGGCCTTCCAGCAGCACCAGGCGGCCTTCCGGAGTGTCCTGCACCGAAACGGTCGCGCCGAAGTGACGCAGCATGTTCTCGGTGTGGTCGCGGGTCGGTTCGCGTTCCACCACCCGAGTCGTGCCGGGGGCGCACAGGCCGGCCAGCAGGCAGGCGCTTTTCACCTGGGCGGAGGCGACCGGCAGGACGTAGTCGATCGGCAGCGGGTCCGCCGCGCCGCGCACGGCGAGCGGCAGCCGCCCGCCTTCGCGTGTCCAGAAGGACGCACCGGTGGCCGAGAGCGGATCCGTGACCCGCTTCATCGGCCGCTTCCGCAGCGATGCATCCCCGGTCATCACCGCAAAGACCGGATGCCCCGCCAGCAACCCCAGCAGCAGCCGCGCCGCCGTGCCGGAATTGCCCATGTCGAGCACATCGGCCGGTTCCACCAGGCCGCCCACGCCACGCCCGGACACCCGCCAGGCGCCAGGGCCAAGCCGTTCGACCTCGGCCCCCAGGGCCCGCATCGCGGCGGCCGTGCGCAGCACGTCCTCGCCTTCCAGCAGGCCGCTGATCTCGGTGGTGCCGACGGCCAGGGCGCCGAACATCAGGGCGCGATGGCTGATCGACTTGTCGCCCGGCACGCCGAGCCGGCCGGTCAGCGGGGCACCCGGCGCACGGGCTTTCAGGGGGCGGGGATCGGGATGGGCCATGAGCGGCGTTTGACATGCCCCGGCAGGGCGTGGCAATGCGCCCGACCCTTTGCACAGGCGCGCGGGCCCCGTGCGCGAGACGGATGTGACCCATGGCGAAGCCAGAACTCGGCCTGAAGCGCAGCTGCGTGGCCTGCGGCAACCGCTTCTACGACCTCGCCCGCACCCCGGCCGTCTGCCCGAAATGCGGCACCGAGCAGCCGGCGGAACAGCCGCGGGTGCGTCGCGCCGCGGCCACGCCGCTGCCCGATGAGAAGCTGAAGAAGCGGGCCACCACGCCGGAGACCGAGGCGGACGACATCGAGGTGGAGGACGTCGAGGGCGACGAGGCGATCGAGGACGCCGAGGAGCTCGAGGACGAGGCCGACGGCATCGACGAGGCGATCGAAGTCGAAGCCGACCGCGACGAGGAAGGCTGATCCGTCGAGGGGCCGCAGGTGGCGGCCCTGCCGGCGACGCGTGAAGTCACCACCCGATACCGGATGGCGGGGCCATGCCGCCGTGGCGTGGCGCGGGTGTTCGCGAACCGTTGGAGTCGTTGCCGTGAGCCGGGGCGAGCGGAAACGGCTTCAGGCTCGGTTGCGCCGGCGCGACCGCCCTGCCCGTTGCCGGATCCCCGCGGCGTCCTTGATGGTCTGATACCAACGGCCCGAGTTCTTGACTCGGGCCGAGGCCGCGAACGCGGCCCGCCGGTAGTCCGGCGAAGCCAAGCCAACCGGAGGTTTGCGCGTCACGCCATCGGCGTGCCTTCGGCACGACGCGTCCGAGGGCAGGGAAAGCCTCATACCAGCGGTCCACGGAATGGGCCGTTGGTCTGATGACGGCCGGGTTGCGGGCGCCATGCGCCGGCCGGACGCCCCGGCCGCGCAGGGTCTATCGCTGCGGCGTCGTCGGCCGCCGCGGTGGCGGCGGCGTGCGGCGGGGCGGGGTGGTCGCGGGCCGCGCCGGGGCGTGCGCCGGATGCCGTGCCGGGGCTGCCCGGCCGCGGGCGGCCGGGCGCGCCGGCCGGGCCGGCGGTGGCGGCGGGCGACGGATCAGGAAGCGCTGCTGCGCCGGCGACATGATCATCCAGCGCGCCTGCAGCGTCTCGTCGTCATCGGCCGATTCGCCGATCCGCGCGAGGCCGGCACGCGCGCGGCGCTTGTGTTCCTCCGACAGGTCTGCCCAGGGGATCGGGCCCGGGGAATAGACGCGCTCAGGCTCCGGGTCCTCCGACGGCAGCACCACGGGCGGCGGCGGTTCGGGGGCGGCGCAGGCGGCGAGGCCCGCCAGCAGGGCCAGCAGTCCGGTGCGTCGTCCGAAGGGGCCGGTCATGCCGCGATCTCCACCATCACCGGCACATGGTCCGACGCCTTCGGCCAGTCCCGCGCATCCTTGAGCACGACATGGCGCGACAGCGCGCCGGCGAGGTCCGGGCTGACCCACACATGGTCGAGCCGGCGCCCGCGATCCGACGCACGCCAATCGGCCGCGCGATAGGACCACCATGTGTAGAGTTTCTGGTCCGCCGGCACGAAGTGGCGCAGCGCGTCGTGCCAGCCGCCCACCTTCTGCCAGGCGTTCAGCGCCTCGACCTCGACAGGGGTGTGGGAGACGACGCCGAGCAATTGCTTGTGCGACCAGACATCGTGTTCGAGCGGCGCGATGTTGAGGTCGCCGACCATGATCGCGCGCTGCGCGGGGCGCGCGGCCGACCAGGCGGTGGCCTCGGCGACGAAATCCAGCTTGTGGTCGAATTTTGGGTTGGCGGCGCGGTCGGGGATGTCGCCACCGGCGGGGATGTAGAAATTGTGCAGCTCGATCGGCCCGCCCGGCGCGTCGATGCTGGCACCGAGATGGCGGCAATCGCCCTTGAGGCACCAATCCGGGTCGTCCTTTCGGAGCAGGATCGGCCGCTTCGAGAGGATGGCCACGCCATTGTACCCCTTCATCCCGCGCACCAGCCGGTGCGCGAAGCCGAGGGCTTCGACGCCGTCATGCGGGAAGAATTCGTCGGGGCATTTGGTTTCCTGCAGGCACAGCACGTCGGGTTCGAGCTGCGCCACAAGGTCGCTCAGCAGCGGCAGCCGAAGCCGTACGCTGTTGATGTTCCAGGTGGCGATGCGCAGCGGCGCGCGGCCCTCGGCAATGGCCGGGGCCTGCGGTTTTGCGCGCGAGGTGTTGCGGACGGGAATGGTGGTGCTCCTTCGCGGCGTGCGTCAGTCGCGCGCTGTCGATGGCGTGGTGGCCCCGGTGCGGGTTCGCTGGATGGAAGGCATGAAGGCAGGTGATTGCCCGCCGCGCAACCCGCGTCGAGGCCGCACGACAACCTCGCGGTGGCAGCGGTCAGGCCACATCGGGCCGGCCTCGACTCTCTGCAGCGCGGCGTTCGGTTGCCCACCAGCCGACAATCTGGGCGCCCCAGCAAGCCATCATGGCGGCATGGAGCAACGACGACAGTGAAAGCCCTGGCGCTGCTGGGCCGGCCAGCAGGCGCCAGCCAATCCAGATGGCCCAGAAGCCGAACAGGCCAAGAAAGGCGGCGGTGGCGACGCGAAGTGCCAGCCACCGCGCGCCCTCGATCACACCGAGGATCATCGCCGCCGTTACCAACAGGACGGCAACGACATACAACGCCCACACCAATTCGCCCGGCGCGAAGCCGCCACCGATGCGCCAGCGCAGCACCGCCGGGAGGCCAAAGGCAAAGGCGATGAACACGCTGGCACCAGGTTCCGACGGCCATAGGATCTGCCGCCAGAAGCCCGTCACGCGGCGGGTCGCGTCGTCGGCCGCCATGGGCGATCAGACGATCTTCGTCTTCACCCCGCCGACGCCCTCGACGATGCCTTCCAGCACGTCGCCGCGCACCACGGCCGCCACACCTTCCGGCGTGCCGGTCATGATCAGGTCGCCCGGCGCGAGTTCAACAAGCTCGGACAGGTTCGCGATCACTTCCGGCACCGACCAGATCAGCTTGGACAGGTCGGAGGTCTGCGTGACCTTGCCGTTCACCTTCAGCTCGATCTTGCCCTTGGACGGGTCGATCCCGGCCGCTGGCACCAGCGCGCCCATCGGCGCGGACTGGTCGAAACCCTTGCCCATGTCCCACGGGCGGCCGGTCTTCTTCGCCTCGTTCTGGATGTCGCGACGGGTCATGTCCAGGCCGCAGCAATAGCCCCAGACATGCTTGAGCGCGTCGGCCACCGCGATGTTCTTGCCGCCCACGCCGATGGCAACGACCAGCTCCATCTCATGGTGCAGGGATTTGGTCACGGTCGGATACGGCATGTCGGCGTCGTTGATGACGACGGCATCGGCGGGCTTCGCGAAATAGAAGGGCGGCTCGCGTGTCGGGTCGGAGCCCATCTCGATCGCATGCTCGGCGTAGTTGCGGCCGACGCAGAAAATGCGGCGCACCGGGAACATCGCATCGCTGCCCTTGACGGGGATGGCGGCGACCGGCGGCGGGGGCAGGACGTAGGACACCATGCGGGCAAGGCTCCGATCGAGGGGTGGGAAGCGCCACCTATACAGGCCGTCGCCGCAGGCCGGAAGCCAGCGCGGGTGCCGGGTGTCACTTAAGATTTTACATGAAGATGCTGATCGAAGCCCAAGTATTCGAACTGCATCCCAATGCGAGGCGGCCAAAAAAGAGCGCCCGGTCAGGGGGGTGACCGGGCGCCGTATTTTATTCCGATCGGAATGGTCGGGCGAGCCGGCAGGGGAACCGGTTCTCGACCACCGGCATATTGGGTGCCGGTGAATGAACACTAGACCCGCACGCCGTTGAAGGCAAAAGGGAAATGCCACGTCTTGCGTGATGCGCGTCACCTGCGCCTTCCGCCATCGTTATTCCGCCGCCTGCGCGATGGACGCCAGACTGTTTCGCGCCGCGCGATGGTTTGCACAGGCCTGTCCGAAGGCGAGGAATATCGCGCGGCTGTCCGCGTCCTGTTCCCAATCGTATTCCGGGTGCCATTGCACGCCCATGGCGAAGGCGCTCGCACCCTCGACCCGCACGGCTTCCACCGTGCCGTCGGGCGCCCAGGCTTCGGCCACCAGGCGCGGCGCAAGCCGCTGCACCCCCTGGTTATGGAGGGAATTCACCGCGAGCCGCGCCGCGTGGCGCGACGGCGGCGTCAGGATCCGCGCGAGCGCGCCGTCCTTTTCGATCCGCACGCCATGCGCCTTGCCGGTGCGAACGCGCGGTATCGGCTGGTCGGACGGCGTGGAATGGTCCATCCGCCCCGGCAGGTCCTGGATGCGCTGGTCGAGGCTGCCGCCCAGCGCGACGTTCAGTTCCTGCATGCCCCGGCAGATCGCCAGCAGCGGCACGCCATGGTCGATGGCCGCGCGGATCAGCGGCAGGGTGGTGGCGTCGCGCTGATGGTCCTCGGGCGTGCCGTCGGCATGGGCCGGGCCATCATAATGGCCGGGCCACACATTCGAACGGCTACCGGTCAGGATCAGCCCATCGAGATGGGGCAGGAGTTCACCCGACAGATCCTCCCCGGCGGCGGGCAGCAGCACGGGCGTGCCGCGCGCAGGGCCGCGCACGACGCGGATATAGCTGTCGGACGCGGCGTGATTCGGCGTGCCGAAGATGCCGAACGGTTTCTGGCAACAGGAGATGCCGATCAACGGTCTCATGGAGAGGCAGACTCCCGCGATGCGGTGTCAGGATCAAGGCGTTCCGTGGAATTTTCGTGAAAAACGGAGCGTCGTTGCATGCGTGCCATGCGAAGGCTGCCTACGGAGATCGCTCGAAGCGATCTTCGTAGGCATTTTTCTGTGCCCTCGGGCGGCGGGCGCCACACAACCGCGCGGCTTTCCTTCGCGCCCTGGACTGGTGCGCGGGGGGGGGGTGGGTGGCGGACTGGGCGCGGTAGCGCTGTGCGCCCGCGGTGCGCGGCTGCGCCGCGACCCGGTTCGCGGTGTCAGCCCCCGCTCTGCGGCGCGCCCATGCCGCCGGGTTCGAAGAAGCGCGGATCGTTGAACTGGAACAGCCCGTCCGGGATGCGCAGGCCGGTTTCGATGCGGAACAGGCTGACGCGCGTTTCGCGGCGCTGCGGATCGACCACCGCCCATTGGCGGAGCTCCATCGGATCGGGGTTGAACACCAGCGTCAGCCGGCCTTCGCTCGGCTCGCTGGTGCGGTACATGGTCACCCGCAGGAACCCTCCGGACCGCTCGATGCCGGTGACGGTCACATCGCCGGACAGTCGAACCTCCCGCCGCAGCAGGATCGCCAGGGGGGTCTGACTGACCAGCAACGTCGTCGGCGCGCGAAGCTCCCGGTCATACATCAGGAACTGGCCGGCATAGGCGACCAGCAGCAGCGGCTCCGGCGGGTCGTACTCGAAGCGCATGCGCCCGGGGCGCGAGATCCAGGCGGTGCCCTCGACCGCGGCGCCATTCTGCGCGATCTGCAGGAAACGCGCGCGCAACGTCGTCAGCGCGTTCAGATAGGCTTCGACACGCGTCAGGTCGGCGCGGTCCCTTTCGGTCAGCGCGGCGGCGCCCGGCGCGGGTGGCGCCGGGGCGCGCTGGGCCAGCGCCGGGGTGGCGAGCAGGGCGGGGGAGAGCAGCAACAGGCGACGGTTCATGACGACAGCATGTGGTCCGTCGGGCCCATCGTTGGAACCCCTCTCAGCGCGGGGCGGCCTGGCGCGGCACGCCCATTCCCTGCGGCATGCCCTGCGGCATCTGCATGGTCTGGTAGCCCTGCGGGCGCTGGAACTGCGCCGGATCCTGCGTGCCGTAGGCGACGCGCACGGCTTCCATCTGGCCCTGCTGGCCCTGGGAACTGCCCTGTGCGCGCAGCATCACGCCATCGGCGGTGATGCAGGCCTCGCCGCTCTGGCTCTGGCCCTGGTAGCGCCAGACGGTGCAGTCGTTGCCGGCGATCTTCTCGGTGCCGCCGCGGGTGAAATTGGCGTTCTGCATCTCGCGCTGGATGCTGGCGGCCTGCTGCATCGGCACATCCATGATTGTGCGCATCGCTTCCATCACCATGAAGCCGCGCTGGTTCTGGTGGTCGGCGACCATGTAGCCGACGCCGCCGGGCATGGTCATGCGCATCAGCCGCTGGGCGGCCAGCCATTGCATGGTCATCTCGGCACCCTGGCCCTGGCCCTGGCCGCTGACGCGATAGGTCACGGCGACATCCCGCGTGGGGTAGATCTGCGGGCGGTCCTGCGCCTGGGCGGCGATCGGCAAGGCGGCAATCAGGGCTGCGGCAATGGTGATGCGCATGGTGGTCTCCTTTGGGCGGAGTGTGGCCCGACGAATGTGGCGCGGGGATGAACGGCTTCGCAGCATCGTGGCACGGAAATTCCAATCGCCCACGCAACGCCGCGCGATGACGCGCGTTGCACCCGCAGACATGACAGGAGGTTGATCATGATCCGCAAGTTTCCTGCTCTCATTGCGCTCGCCGCCGGCCTCGGCCTTGCGGCCTGCGGCAATTCCCCCGGCGAGCGGGCGGTCACCGGCGGCCTGCTCGGCGCCGGCACGGGTGCGGCCGTGGGCTCGTTTTCCGGCAATGCCGGCACCGGCGCGTTGATCGGCGGCGCGGTGGGCGCGGTCGGCGGCGCGGTGACGGCACCAGGCGTCCTGCGCTGACCGCAACGGCGCTGGCGGCCAGAACAAGGGCGGTGCGCGAGGAGCGCACCGCCCTTTTTTGTGGCCGCGTGCCTGGGGGGAGCCCGGAAGGCCGGGGTTGACCTGGTCGTGCAGGCATCGCGAAGGCAAGGTCGCGGGAGCAAACCCGCCCGAATCCCCGTCTTCGTCCGTCCGTCGGTGCCGGCGCCGGCGTGTCGCCGGCGGTGTTTGGTGGCCGCAAGACTGGCGGCGGGCAGCGACCCTGCAACGCGTTCACCACGCGACAACGCCGCCCGAGGGTGCATCCCTCGGGCGGCGTATCCAGTCCTGCGGTGCGACGCGCGTCAGCCGCGCGCGGCGTAGCTCACCACCGGGCGGGCCTGCAGGCTCTCCTTGGTGGCACCATTCAGGGTCCAGCGCGCGTTGTCGTCGGCAAAGCGCAGTTCGGAAAGCGGCACCGCCACCAGACGCGCGCCCATGCCCAGGAAGCCGCCGACCGACACCACGGCCACGGGCGCCGCACCGTCGCGCTGGATGATCAGGTCCTCGACCTCGCCAATCGACTGGCCCTGATCGTTGTAGATGTTCGCGCCGATAATCTTGCTGGCGCGGCTGCTCGGTCGGACCTCCTGCGTGGCGGCGGCGCGGGCCGGCTGCGGCGTCGCGGACCCGGTCGCCGAGGTCACCGCCTGGCCGGCACGTTCCAGCGCGCGGCCGACCGCAGTGCCGGGCGGATTGTTGCCGGTCCCGTCCGGGCTGGAGGGCTGGCCGGCCGCGCGGTCCGCTGCGCGACCCAGCGCGGTGGACGGCGGATTGCCTGGCTGGCCATCGGGAATGGTGCGCTGGCCGGTCGCGCGGTCGATCGTGCGCCCCACGGCGTCAGAGGGCGGGTTTGCGGCCGTGCCGTCGCGCGTCTGCGCGAAAGCAAGGCTCGGGCCCATCGCGATCACCGCGGCCAGCGCGGCGGGAAGCATGCGGGAAGTGTTGGTCATTGGCGGTTCTCCTGTGGCGTTGTCCCGGCTCGCGGCCGGTTGAATGGAGAACGTCCGCCACTGGCAGGGGTTTGCTCACATTGGCGCGAGTGCGGTGCAACCGGGCGAAGGGCGTGCAACCGAACCGTTCGCCCGTCCGTTCTCGTCACGGCCACCTTGAAAGCGGAGAACGACGATGGTCCGTATCTTCACCCTGCCGATCCCGGTGCGCACCACCCACGGACGCTGCCTGGCGCGGTTCGGCATTGAACCGGAGCGTGCGGGCGACCCATGGTGGGTCATCTATCGCGACACCCATGGGCGCTGGCTGACCGCCATGGTCGAAGGCGCGCTGCCGGCCTGAATGGCGACCGCTCGCGGCCCCAGGTGGCCGCGCGGCCGCCGCCGCGATTCAAGCGACGGTCTCTCACCCATGCTGCGGAGACCGTCCGGGCCCGCGCTTCATGGCTCGGGGTGCGCCGCAAGGCGTCGCGCGACACTCACGATCATGCACGACATCTGATCTGGGGCCGGCGCCATCCGCCCCCGGTCGCGGCGCGTGGCTTATTGTCGCTTGATCCAAGATGCGACGGCCTGGCCGGTGATGGCGCCGATGAGAGGGCCGGACCCGCTGCGCAACGCCAACGCCACCGCGTCGCGTACGGGATCGCGCTGCGTCACGGCGGCCAGCATCGTCTCCCGCAGCGCCCGCGCCTCCTCAGCGATCGGATCGACCCGGCGCCGCGCCATCAGCGCCAGCACGCCGGCAATGGCCAGGTCCCCCAACGCCACGATTCCGGCCGCGACGGCGATGCCGTGCTGCGGCGTCAGCTGGGCGATCACGGCGATATGCGCGGTGGCGACGGCGGCGACGCCGAAGGCAGCGGCCCCAGCGATCCATCCGGCACGGCGGGCGGTGCCGCCGACCTCCCGGCGCAGGCGGATGCCTTCCGCCTGCGCCGCCACGCCGAGCATCCGAAGGACGCGCATCGCGATTATCGCCGCATCAGCAGGCCGATGGCGAGGCCCGCCAGCACCGCCGCACCGACCGCCGCGAAGGGCTGTGCGCGCACCGTGCCGGCGAAGTTGTCGGTCTGGCGCCGCACGGTCTCCGAGGCGCCCTGGGCGAAGGCCTCCGCCTGTTCAGCCATGCCAGCGATGGCGGGGCTGACGCGGTCATTCATCAGCGTCTCAACCTTGGCGCGCAGGGCGGCGATCTCGGTCTCCGCTGCCTTCTTCGCGTCGCTGGCCAGGTCGGCCGCCTGGGTGGAAGCATTCGACATCGTCGGTCTCCTTCAAAGCAGTTCGAACACACAACGCCGTGCCGCGGATTGGGTTGCACGACGATGAAACCCCGCGGCGTGCAACCGCGTTCCCCTTCCGTCGCAATGCGGGAGACATCGATGCCGTCTGAACCGGAACTGCCAACGAGGCCTGCGGCCCCGGGGCCCGATCCGCTGTGGCTGATCGCGGCGCTGATGGTGTTGGCGGCGCTGCATCTGGGGCGCGACGTGTTCATCCCGATGGCGCTGGCCCTGCTGCTGTCGGTCGTGCTGATCCCGCTGGCGCGCATGCTGCAGCGCCTGGGCCTGCCACGGCCGCTGACGGTGACGCTGCTGCTGTTGCTCAGCCTATCGGCGATCGGGGCGACCATGCTGCTGGTCATCTCGCAGGTGCTGACCCTCGCGGCCGACCTGCCGAACTGGGAGACCAACCTGCGCGCGAAGCTGCGCGCGGTGTCCGAAGGCTCCGGCGTACTCGATCGCGCCGCCGGCACGATACGCCGGCTGGCGGAAGAACTCGGCGGCGGCGCCACCACCTTCGCGCCGGCGGCCGCCGCCGCTGCGCCCGGCAGCGGCGGCGGCACGCTCGAGACGCTGCTCGACATGGCCGGCCTGGTGGTCGCGCCCGCCGCGTCGCTCGCCGTGGCGCTGCTGCTGATGGCCTATCTGTTGATGCAGCGGGAGGATGTGCGCGATCGCTTCCTGCGCCTTGCCGGCATGCAGGATCTCCATCGCACCACCCGCGCGATGGCCGACGCGACCGAACGCGTCGGCCGCTATCTGCTGATGCAGATGCTGCTCAATGCCGGCTTCGGGCTCGGCATGGGCGTCGGCCTGATGGCGATCGGCGTGCCCAATGCGCCGCTATGGGGCGTGCTGGCCTTCGTGCTGCGCTTCATCCCGTTCCTCGGCGCCTGGATCGCGGCCCTGCTGCCCTTCGTCGTCGCTGTGGCAACCGGCGCGGGGTGGACGGAACCGGTGCTGGTCATCGTGCTGTTTGTCCTGGTGGACGGCTTGATCAGCCACGTCCTCGAACCGCTGCTCTATGGGCGGACGACGGGCATCTCGCCCTTGGCGCTGCTGGTGTCCTCGGCGGTGTGGACGGTGCTGTGGGGTCCGATCGGGCTGCTGCTGGCACCGCCGATCACCGCCTGCCTCGCCATCCTCGGGCGCCATGTGCCGGCCTTCGGCTTCCTTGAGATACTGCTCGGCGATGGCGAGGCGCTGCCGGCGCCGCTGCGCTTCTACCAGCGCTACTTGGCCGAGGATGCCGAGGGCGCGCAGCAGATCGCCGAGGAATATGCCGAAGCCGAGGGCCTGCCGGCGGCCCTGCGCGACCTGGTGGTGCCGGCCATCGCGGCGCTGGCGGCCGATCGCGCCGCCGGCACCCTCTCGGCGCCGGCGGCACGGCACATGGCGGCCGACATCGCCACTCTCGCCGCCGCCCTGGCAGCCGAAACGGAGGTGTCGCAGGAAGCCGCCTGCATCCGCGCCGTGCCGGCAGCGGGTCCGGCGGACCGAGCCCTCGCCGCCACCGCGTTGGCGATGGCGCGGCTGCGCGGCTGGCGACCGGCGGCCGATGGCGAGATGGCGACCCTGGCGATCCTGTGCCTGTCCCAACCGGTTTCGGCAGCACGGCTTCGGCGTGTGCGGGCGGAGGCGCCGCGCGACGCCCGTGGCGTGATCGGTCTGGCGATGGAAGATGCCGCGGCGACGCAGCTGGCGCCGGTGATCGCGCCAGCGCCGGTGACGCGCAGCCTGGAGGCGATGTCGGCGCGGATCGGGCAGGCGCCCGTCGCGCGCGTCGAGACCACCGACGAGGACGACCTTCCGCTGGGATTCGGGGTTGCCGCGCCGGCCTGATGGGGCATGCGGGCGCTGGCGCCCGCGCCGCCTCGGCGAAGGCCGGCCAAGCGTGGCCGGCTCGGCAGGTGTCCGGGCGAGGTCCGGCCACGCCGGGGCGGCATCGACAAGACCCCGTCCAAGACGCGGCCCCTGAACGGCGAAAGGCCCGGCCCGCTTGCGCGGGACCGGGCCTTCATTGTTATCCAACCAGTGTCAGTCGGTGGCGCGGTCGATGGCGCGGCCGACGCGCTCGATCGGGCCATTGGGCGGGTCGACGGCGTCCCGCACATTCTGGGCGGCGCGATCGATGCGCTCCCCGGCGGTTTCGGCCGGCCCTTCATCACAGGCGATCAGAGGCAAGGCGAGCAGCAGGGCGGCGCAGGCGGCACGGATGATGGATGACATGGGATCTCCGAAACAGGGTGATGAAACGGCAACGCCCATCTCCCGCGCCGGTTGCGTGCGATCACGCCGCGCCGCGCAGCGTCGGCTCCGTCTCGCTGTGCTGCAGGGGGAAACGCACCGAGATGCGTGTGCCGCCGTCACCCGAAATCTCCGCGATGCCGCCGAGATGGCTCGCGAAGCCCTCGATCAGGCGCATTCCCAGGCCGTCGCCATCATCGCTGGGCTGGGTGTTGCGCATGCCGATCCCATTGTCCTCCACCACCAGATGGGCGCTGTCGTCCTCGACATGCAGGGAAATCGCGATGCGTCCCCGGCGCCCGTCGGGGAAGCCATGGCGCATGGCGTTGCTGACGGCTTCGGTCAGCAGCAGCGCGAGCGAGATGGCCTGGTCGGACCCCATCTCGACATCCTTGGCGTCGATCTCGATGTCGACCCCCGATTCAGGTCCGGCGCCCAGGGCATCGCCAAGTTGGCGCGACAATTCCTCGAGGAAGGGGCGCAGCGAGATGCGTTCGAAGGTCTGGTGCAGGTAGAGGTGGCGGTGCAGCGTCGCGAGCGCCTGAACACGGTCGCGCGCCACCGCGAACTCGACCTTCGCGGCCTGGCTGCGCAGCCGGTCCGCCTGGAGGCTCAGCAGAGACGCGACCACCTGCAGGTTGTTCTTCACGCGATGATGGATCTCGGCCATCAGCAGGTCGCGCTGGTGCAGCGCGCTGGTCAGTGCCGCCTCGCGGTCCTGCAGCGCGCCGGCGGCGGCCAGCAGCGCGCGGTCCAGGTCGCGCACCTCGCGCGGGCCATGGGCGTGCGGGTCCGGTTCGAAGGCGCGGCCCGGCGCCCAGTCGCGCACCCGCGCGGCAAGCCGCCGCAGCGGCCGCGAAACACCGAGTTCGACGCCGACCAGGATCGCGAAGACGCAGGCGGCCAGGAACAGGCTCAGTTCTAGCAGGCGCTGCGCGAAGACGCTCCAGGCCGCCTGCTGCATCTGCTGCATCGCGACGCCGGCCAGCAGCCGCAGCCCGGGGTCGAGTGTCACGATCGACCAGGCATGCAGCGTCCCGTCGCGCGCGTTGCCGAGCAGCGACATCTCGGGCGAGGCGAGCATGCGGGCCAAATCGGCCGGGGGGGGAAGCGATCGGGCGCGGGCGGAACCGAGCGGCAGCATCGAGCCATCGGCATCGAGCAGCCAGACATCGTGTTCCCCCGAAAGGGTCGGGGCGCGATCGCCGCGCAGGAAGAAGTCGAGGTAGAGGCTGCCGCCGACGATCGCCCGCAGCCGCCCTTCGGCATCCAGGATCGGTGCCGCGCCCGGCAATACGGCGCGTTCGCTGATCATGCCTATGGTGAACTGGCCGACCACGAATTGCCGGCTGGCCTGGATGTCGCGGACATAGTCGAGCGAGGCGTAGTCGCCGCCGCGCGGTGCGGGCAACCCGCTGCACAGCAGCGTCCCATGGCCGTCCAGGATCCAGAAGTTCGAATAGCGATCCGGGGCGAGGGCGCGCACCTCGGCGAGCTCGCTATCGCAGGCCTCGGGCGGCAGTTCGAGCAATTGCGGCCGATTGGCGAGATTCGTCAGGAGTTCCCGCAACCCATCCACCGCGGCACCGTGGCGCGCCGCCGCGACCTCCCGAAGGATGACCGCGTCGCGCAGGCCGCTGGCGCCGGCGGTGCGGAAGGCGGACCATGCATTGCTTGTCGCGATGCCGGCGATCGGGATGGTGGCCGCCGCCACCAGCGCAAGAAGCCGCCCCCGGACACCCCCGAACACCTGCGTCCAAACGCGGCTGGGTCGGGGCGGCTGTTCGCCGCCGCCGGTCACTTCCGGCGGTCCCGCTCGATCAGCTGGAGCAGTTCCGGCGGGATAGGTTCCCGCGCCACATCATCGAACATCTGGTGCAGGCCGCGCCGCAGCCAGATGTCGAAGGCAGCGTCGGGAACGGCCTTCTTGGCGCCGCGACCACGCGCGGCGCCGGTCCTGCCGTCCACCTTGTCCTTCCTTTCGTCGTCAGGCTGGCCCATCACATCCCATGCCAAACCACCGGGGTCGCCGTGTCGGCGTGCCTCACATCACGCGCGACACTACGCGGGGCAGGCACCGAAGCGCCAGCGCCACGACGCCGCTTGGCGGCCCGACCGTTATCGTCGCGGCCCAGAAGGCGCGCTTCAAGCGTGCAGCGCGCCCGGAACACGCGGCACTTTGCCGTGCCGACAGCGCAATTCATGGCCGCCGCGACGTCCTCGTAAGACATGCCCTGCACCGTCACCATCACCAGCGCCATCCGCTGGTCGGCCGGCAGCTTGGCCATCTCGGCGCGTAGTTCACCCAGTGCGAGGCTGTCTTCCTGGCTGGCCGGCCGGGCGAAGGCCTCGGCCGGAGCGTCGTCCATGTCCATGGTGTCGCGCAGGCGCCGGCGGTCCGAGATGAAGCGATTGCGCAGGATGCGGTACATCCAGGCGCCGAAATTCGTGCCGGGGGTGAAACTCGCCTGGGCGGCGAGCGCATTGGTGACCGCGGCCTGGACGAGATCGTCGGCATCCGAGCGGTTGCGCGTCAGGGACAGGGCCTGCACACGCAGTTTCGGGAGCAACGCGACCAGCGCGTCATGGAAGGACAGGCCGCGGTCGCTCGCGACGGAAGCCTGGTCGGAGGTGTCGAGGTCGATGCTCATGCCGGACAAACGCTTCGCGCGACAGGACGGTTGCATGGTTAGTATCACAAAATCGTGATATCTGCCGGGCAGCGCGCATGCAACCGTCGCGCTCTTCGCTGCGTTGTCCTCGTCATGCGGTCGTCTGACATGTCCGAGCCGGCGCCGGGCCTACGAACGCGCGACGAAATCGCGCGCCAGGGTGGCGCGCGCGCGGGACACGCGCGCCTTCACCGTCCCCTCGGGCACGCCGGCGATCGCGGCCGCCGTGGCGATGTCCAGCTCCATCGCCGCCACCAGGATCAAAGCCTCCCGCTGGCTGGGCGGCAGGGTTGCCATGGCGGCCTGCAGGTCGTGCAGTGCATCGCGGCCGGCCTGCACGGGCGCCGCCACCTCGGGCGGTGGCAGGGTCGCCAGGCTGCGTTGCTCGACCCGCTTGCGCCGCTGCTGGTCAACGAACAGGTTGCGCAGCAGACGGAAGGTCCACGCCCGCAGATCGGTGCCCTCCGCCCAGGCGTCCTGTCGTTCCAGCGCGCGCAGCATCGTGTCCTGCACGAGGTCGTCGGCACGGGCGACATCGCGCGCCAGGAACCGGGCGAAGGCCCGCAACTGCGGGACGAGCGCGACGATGGCCTCGCGATATCCCTCGCAGTGCTGTTTCATGCGCCGTGCCGGTGCGCGTCTACCATCTCCATGACCATAGGCCTGTTCCAGAAGGTGCCAAGATGAACGCGATCCATCCGTCGGAGTTGCTTCGCGCGCTTCCCTATGTGCGGCGATATGCGCGCGCGCTGACCGGGGCGCGTGACAGCGGCGATGCGCTGGTCGCGGCGGCGCTGTCCGCGCCGCTGCCCGACGTGGCGCCGCGTCTCGCGCTGTATGCGGCGGTCGCCCGCACGGCAACATCCACGCAATCCTCCACGGGGCCGGATCCGCTGCAACGCAACCTGCTGCTGCTGACCGCGCTCGAGGACCTGACGGTCGAGGACGCCGCCGTCATCCTCGACATCGACCGCGCGGAGGCCGAGGCGGAACTCGAGCGCGGTCGCGCCGCGTTGCGGGCGACCGCGGCGACCGACATCCTGGTCATCGAGGACGAGCCGATCATCGCACTCGACCTCAAGCGCCTGGTCGAGACGTGCGGGCATCGCGTCGTCGGCGTTGCCGCGAGCGAGGCGGCGGCGCTGCGCCTGGCGATGGAAAAGCGGCCCGGCCTGATTCTCGCCGACATCAACCTCGGCCGCGGCGGCGACGGCAGCAACGCGGTGGCGCGGATCCAGCAGGCCATGACGGTGCCGGTCATCTTCGTCACCGCCTATCCCGAACGGTTGCTGACGGCCGAGGGCGTCGAGCCCGCCTTCATCATCAGCAAGCCGTTCGAGCCGCTTGCGCTGGCCATCGCGACCTACCAGGCCGTGAATGGCGGCCGCGTGCCGGTGGCCTGAGGCGCGCGCCATCACGCTGCGGCGATCGGTGGCAACCGGCCGCAGGCCCCGCCGTTCCCCCATCGAGGCCGCCACCCCGGCGGCCGGCATGCAGGAGAACGCCATGAACAGCGACACCATCGCCGGCAACTGGAAGCAACTGATGGGCAAGGCGAAGGAGCAATGGGGCAAGCTGACCGACGACGATCTGACGGTCATCGAGGGCAAGCGCGACCAGCTCGTCGGCCGGGTGCAGGAACGCTACGGCATCGCCAAGGACAAGGCCGAGGCAGAGGTCGCGGCCTGGGAACGCAGGATGTGACCTGAGGCGCCGAGCCTTCAGACATGATGGACGCCGCCGGGGCAACCCGGCGGCGTTTCGCTTTTTCGTGCAACCGGCAATGGTGCCTCCGCGTTGATCTGCCACGAACGCAAGTGGAGAGACACCATGCTCTATTGGACCCTGATCTTCCTGGTCGTCGCCATCGTCGCCGGTGTGCTCGGCTTCGGCGGCATCGCGTCCGCCGCCAGCGGCATCGCGAAGGTGCTGTTCGTGGTCTTCCTGGTCCTGTTCCTGGTCTCGCTGATCGCAGGGCGCAGCTTCGCAGGCTGACCGGGCGCTCCTGAAACGGCACCGCGCCTCGGCCGGGGCGCGGGGTCTGCCGCCAGCATTCCGGCTTCCAACAGTGGTGATGCATGGCAGACGAGACCACCGCCGAGGCACCGGAAGGCCAGCCCGGCACCTCGGACCTTCGCGGCTTCTGGCGGTGGGTGCGCGCCTGGCTCGTCGCGCCGGATCGCGGCAACGCCCGATGGCTGATCGCCGGCGTCGTCGCCATGACGCTGGCACAGGTGCTGGTCCAGATCCGGTTCAACACCTGGAACCGCGACTTCTTCGATGCGCTCGACAAGCGCAATGGCGAGGCCTTCCAGTACCAGATTATGGTCTTCCTGGTGCTGGCCGGCCTGTCCATGGCGGCCGCGGTCTATCAACTCTATCTCAAGCAGCTGCTGCAGCTTGCGTGGCGGGAATGGCTGACGCGCCGGCTGACCGACGCTTGGCTGCACGACAGCCGGCAGTACCAGCTCGAGGCCGGGGCGGCCGAGGCCGACAATCCCGACCAGCGCATCTCCGAGGATGTGCGCATCGCCGCCGACCTCTCGATCGACTTCCTGCTCGGCATCCTGGTGTCGGTCAGCATGCTGGTCGCCTTTGTCGGCATCCTGTGGTCGCTGTCCGGCCCGCTCGACATCGTGCTGGGCGGCATGAACATGCACATCCCCGGCTACATGGTCTGGGCGGCGGTGCTCTATGCCGGCGTCGGGTCCGGGCTGACCTGGCTCGTCGGGCGGCCGATGGTGCGCATCCAGGTGCGCCGCACCACCGCCGAGGCCGATTTCCGCTTCGGCCTGACCCGCGCGCGCGAGAGCGGCGAGAGCATCGCGCTGATCCGTGGCGAGGCGGATGAACGGCGCGGAATCGACCGCCTGTTCGGGCAGGTGCGCGGCGCCTGGCGGGACCTGATGCGCAGCCAGCGCAACCTGATGTGGCTGACCAGCGCCTACGGCACGCTGGCGATGATCTTTCCCACCGTGGTCGCCTCGCCCGCCTATTTCGCGGGGGCGATGTCGTTGGGTGTGCTGATGCAGGTGGGCGCGGCCTTCGGCCAAGTGCAGGCGGCGCTGAACTGGTTCGTCGACCGCTTCCCCAACATCGCCGAGTGGCGCAGCGCCGTCTCCCGCCTGGTTGCCTTCCAGGACGCGCTGGACGACCTCGAGGCGCTCGCCGCCGATCCGTCCCAGCCGACCATCGTCATGGAGGAGATCGCCGAGGGCGAGCCGGAGCGGCTCGAGCTCGATGAGCTGGAGATCGCCTTCGCCGACGGCACCACGGTGATCGCCGGCGCTTCCGCGGTGATCGAGCCGGGTGAGCGCGTGCTCATCAAGGGTGAATCAGGCACCGGCAAATCCACCATGTTCCGCGCCATCGGCGGGCTATGGCCCTGGGGCGGCGGGCGAATCGTGATCCCGCCGCGCGATGCTATGGCCTTCCTGCCGCAGCGTCCCTACCTGCCGCTCGGCACGCTGTCCGGCACGCTGTGCTATCCGGCGCCGGCCGAATCCTTCGAGAAGGTGACGCAGGTCGAGGCGCTGGAACTGGTCGGGCTTGGCGAACTCGCCGAGCGGCTGGACGAGGAACAGCGCTGGGACCGCGTGCTGTCGCTGGGCGAACAGCAGCGCCTGGCGATGGCGCGGCTGCTGCTGCAGAAGCCGAGGTGGATCTTCCTCGACGAGGCGACCGCGGCACTCGACGAGCCGAACCAGGACGCGATGATGACGCTGCTGACCGAATCGCTGCCCGATGCGGCGATCATCTCGATCGGCCACCGCCCGGGTCTCGAAGCGTTCCACACCCGCACGCTGACGTTGGAAAAGCGCGAGGGCGGCGCCCGCTTCCGCCGCGCGGCGCCGCGCATCGTCAGCGAGAGGACGAAGCGGCGGCGGCAGCGCTTCCTCGGCGGGCGCGTGTCAGTCTGAACAACGGAGCGCGGAATGGGAGGGGCGTCGCCCCTTTGGAGCACTCCACCAGAGGCCGGTGGGCTTTTGGAAACCGATACCTGGCGAACAGCATTGCGGACGGTCGTGCAGCCGGTCGGTCAGTGCCGTGCAAGGGCGATCTTCGTGTCTGGCGGCGGCCTTCTGCCAACAGCACGAGTCATTGATTCGTGCCGAGACCGCGAAGGCGGCCCGCCGGTAGTCCAGCGTCTGGGGGCAGGCCGAAGCCGATGCCAACGGGCGAAGAATTCGGCCGTTGGCATCATGCGTCGTTCCCGGGGGCCGGGATCGACAGGTAGGCCAGGAGCCGCGCTTCCAGCCTGCCGCGCGATACCGTGTCGAGGATCAGGCCACATGCCACCGACAACGCGGACAGAATGGCCAATCCGGTCGCCAGCAGCGCGGTCGGCAGCCGCGGCACCAGGCCGGTCTCGACATAGGTCGCGAACAGCGGCACCGCGAGGAGCAATGCCAGCGCCAGCATGGCCGCGCCGCTGCCGGCGAAGAAGGCGAGCGGACGTTCCCGCTGCACCAGCAGCAGGATGGTGCGCAGGATGCGGATGCCGTCGCGCCAGGTGTTCAGCTTGCTGACCGACCCCACCGGCCGTTCCTTGTAGCGCGTGCGCACTTCGCCCAGCGGCAGGCGCAGTTCCAGCGCATGGACGGTGAATTCCGTCTCCGTCTCGAAGCCCGAGGCGAGGGCAGGGAAGGACTTCACGAAGCGGCGGGAGAAGACGCGGTAGCCCGACAGCATGTCGGTGATCCGGTCGCCGAAGATGCGCCGCACCATCCCCGTCAGCACGCGATTGCCGAGGCGGTGGCCGGGGCGATAGGCATGGCCGGCATCGGCTTCGGTGACACGCACGGCGGTCACCATGTCGAGCTGGTCGGCCAGCAGCAGGCGCACCATCTCGGGCGCCGCGGCAACCTCGTAGGTGTCGTCGCCATCGACCAGGACATAGGCGTCGGCCTCGATGTCGGCGAACATCCGCCGCACGACATTGCCCTTGCCCTGCAGCGACTCGGTGCGGACCACGGCGCCGGCTTCAGCCGCGACCTCCCGCGTGCGGTCCTTCGAATTGTTGTCGTAGACGTAGACCACGGCGTCCGGCAGCGCCTCGCGGAAGGCGGCAACCACGCGCGGGACCGCGATTTCCTCGTTGTAGCAAGGGATCAGCACGGCAACCCGTCGCCGCGCCGCCGCCCCAACCGGATGTTCCATTGCCGCCATGCCGTGATGCCCGCCGATTCGTCGTTGCATCACTGCCCGATACAGCGCGCCTCGGCCAGCACCACGTCTCCGCGAAGGCCAACAAGGCCGTCGGCAGGAAGGACAAAGCGGAAACGGCCGCCCTGCTGCGGCTCGGCCGCGGGGGTGGCGTCAAGCCTTTCGGCGCCGGGTGCGAGCACCTCGCCAACCCGGCAGCCTGCGCCGAAATCAAGAAGTGCCGCCCCGTCCACGCGCAGGCCGCGACGGCCGGCGCTGACCAATCCGCGGCCGGCCGCCTCGCACAGCCGACGCGTCGGCCCGGCATGGCGCAGCGGTGGCGGCGAATCGGCACGTCCATCACGCGCCAGCGGGCAGACCAGAGGGCCGGCGCCGGCGGGCGACCAGTTGGTACAGATGCGCCGGCAGCCTTCCGTCACCGGCGACAGGCCATGCGAGGCAAGCAGGCCGAACCCCTGCCCATCGCCCGGCGCGACGGCATAGAGCGGCGCCGCCCCGTCGCGCAGCGCGGCGAGGGCGGCGCGGTCGCGCGGCCCGCCGACCTCGGCAATGCCCGTCAGGCTCCACAGCGGGACCTCCGGCGGCAGGCCGATGGCGAGGAAGGCCGTCGGCTTGGCCGTGCCGAGCACCGTGGCGCCAGGGGCGAGCGCCGGCCAATCCACCGCCAGGTAGAGATCGCCGAGCGGGGCGCGCAGCGCCGGTACCGGCTTGGTCAGCGGGAAGGCGACCATCACGGCGACCGCGGCGGCGGCAAGCGCGGCGCGCGCCGACAGGGCGGTCAGCGCCGCGATCAGCAGGGCGGGTGCCAGCGCCTCCAGCACGAAGGCGTAGCGGTAGATCGAGAAGATCGGCAGCCACAGCGCATAGCCCGCCAGCAGGAAGGCTGCGACGGGCAGCGCGCCGCGCCGCGCCGGGGCGCCGCGCAGGAAGGGCAGCGCCAGCGCCGCCAGCAGCCCGGCGGCGAGGCGCGGGTCGCGCATGCGTTCCTCGGTGACGCGAGGGATGTCCGACACGGCCCAGAGGAAGGGGCGGATCAGCGCCTCGGTCAGCGTGGCGGGCATGAATTGCAGGTCTCGACCCGCGCGGGGAATGCCCTCCCCGGTGTCGAACAGCTCGTTGAAATACGGGAACAGCGGGTTGCCGGTCGCCGCAGCCAGATGCGCCGCCCACCAGCCGCCCGTCGCGACCATGCCGGCCAGCCCGCCCAGCGCGCAGGCCAGCAGCGCGGCCGGCAGCCGGCGGTCCAGGCCGAGGCGCGCCGCGACCATCACCGCGATCGCCGGCGCGAAGGGCGCGTTGGTCAGTTTCAGCCCGATCGCCGCCCCGCAGGCGAGCCCAGCCAACGCCGCCGCCCGCCACGGATGCCCCACGGCCGGCCGCAGCAGCGCCAGCACGCCCAGCAGCACCAGCCCGCCTGTGACCACATCGCCCGAGGTCGTGCCGACCTGGCTGCGGAACACCGCCCCGCCCGCGGTGCCGACCGCCGCCAGCACGGCCAGCCACTCCGCCGCCGGTGCGCCCGCCAGCATGTGCCGTGCGCAGCGCCAGGCGACCCACAGCACGGCGCCGGCCGGCAGCCCCATCAGGAAGGCGATCAGGCGCGGCCAGTCATTCAGCCGCCACAGCAGCCAGCCGAAGGGAATATCGGGCAGCGGGTTGTGGAAGCCCTGCATGCCTGCCGGCAGCAGGTCGAATGGCCGGTCCACGAACAGCCGCCAGGGCGCATAGACATGGTAGTTCTGCGCATCCCAGCCGCGATCCGCGCCCATCACCATCGAGGCGACGCCGCAGGCAAGCATCAGCAGGGCGAGAACCGGCAGGCCCGATTGAACGGCCAGCAGCCGTGTCGCGCCTGCCATCCGGCCTGCCGGCGTGGACCCGGGCGTCAGCATGGCATGGCGAAGCGGGATCCGGCCGGCATGTCCATGGTCACGCGCGACGGAAGACGACGGTCAGGTTGTTCGCCGGCATGGCCGTGACCGTCGGCGGACCGAAGCCGCGCGAACCGGCGAGGGCGGCGACCGCCTCGAGGTCGCGCACGCCCCAGGCTGGATCGCGGGCCCGCAGGTCGGCATCGAAGGCGGCGTTGGACGGCGCGGTATGCGCCCCGCCCTGGCGGTAGGGGCCGTAGAGGATCAGCGGCGCGCCGGGCGGCAGGATCGCCGCCGCGCCGCGCATCAGCCCCTCGGTGGCCGCCCATGGCGCGATGTGGATCATGTTGATGCAGACCACCGCATCGGCGGTGGCCAGGGGCCATGCCGGCGCCGCGGCATCGAGCGCGAGCGCCGGGCGAATGTTGGCCAGGCCGGATTCGGCGGTCCAGGCGTCGATGCTGGCGCGCGCATCGGGGTCGGGGTCGCTCGGTTGGAAGGTCAGGTTGGGCATGGCGGCAGCGAAGTGGATGGCGTGCTCGCCGGACCCGCTTCCGATCTCCAGGACCAGGCCGGTGGCGGGCAGGTGACGGCGCAGCGCGTCGAGGATCGCGTCGCGGTTGCGGGCGGCGGCGGGGGCGAAGCGGCGCGGGTCGGGGCTGGTCATGACGCATGGCATCCCGCGACGCCGCCGTGCTGGCAAGCGCTTCGAGGCCCGGCGCCAAGGAATCGTGGTCCGGGGGCCCGCCGGCCCCTGGCAGGGTGGTCCGGAGGGACGGCGTCCCTCCGGCCTTCGGTCAATCCAGCCGGATCCCCCGCGCCCGCACGATCGTTCCCCAGGTCTCGGTCTCCGCCGCCAATTGCCGGCGGAAGGCGTCGGGCCCTTCGGTGCGGATCTCGGCACCCAGCCCCGCCATGCGCGCCGCCATCGCCGGTTCCGCCAGCACCTGCCGGAAGGCGCCATACAGCCGCTGGATCGCCGCATCCGGCGTGCGCGCCGGCGCCAGCGTGCCCTGGCCGATGCCGGCATCCCAGGCCGGCCAGCCGAGCTCGCGGAAGGTCGGCACATCGGGCAGGTCCGGCAGCCGGTTCGGGCCGGTGACGGCGATGGCGCGCAAGCGGCCATCCTTCACGAAGGGCAGCACGGCGGTCGCGCCGTTGACGATCAGCTGGCTCTCATTCGTCACCGCCGCCTGGATGCCGATCATGCCGCCCCGGTAGAAGACCTCGGTGACGGTGCCGCCCCAATGCTGGGCGACGACGAGCAGCGTCAGGTGGTTCAGCGCGCCGACGCCCGAATGGGCGAAGTTGATGCGGCTGGGCTCGGCCTTCACCAGGGCCGCGAGTTCAGCGCCATTCTGCGCGGGTACCGAGGGATGCACCGCCATGATGTAGGGCGCGAAGGTCAGCAGGGTGATCGGCGCGAGGTCGGTCGCGGGGTCGTAGGGCAGGCGCGCGAACAGGGATGGCCCCGCGGTCAGGATGCCGGTGTCGGTCAGCAGGATGGAGGTGCCGTCGGGCGGTGATTTCGCGACATTGTCGGCGCCGAGATTGCCCGCCGCGCCGCCGCGATTGTCGATCACCACCACCTGGTTCAGCACGCGCTGCAATTCCGGCTGCAGGATGCGCGCGAGGATGTCCGACGACCCGCCGGGCGGGAAGGGCACGACGATCCGCAGGGGTCGGTCCTGCGCCGCGGCGTGTCCGGCAAGCAGCAGCACCGGCGCGGCCAGCAGGGAACGGCGTGTCGTCATGGTCGTGTTCCTCCCATCTCCGCGTCGAGGGCGCGGATGATTCCGGCGATATACCCCGTGGCATAGGCACGGCTGCGATGGCCCCAGACGGTGTCGTCGGCCACATGCGGCACATGATCGTCGATGACGAAGCCGTCGAAGCCGGCATCGCGCAGCACGCGCAGCACGGCGACGGGATCGACGGTGCCCTCGTCGATGAAGGCCTCCGCGAAGCGGGGCAGGACGCCGGCGACGGAACGCAGATGGACGTAGTGGATACGCCCGGCCTTCGCGAAGCGCGCCAGGGCGGCCATCATTGGTGCGGCGCCGGCCTCGGCGAAGGTGCCGGTACAGAAGGCGATGCCATGGTTCGGGCTGTCGGCGAAGGACATGGCGCGGGCGAAGGCGGCCTCGTCGCGGAAGATGCGGGCGACGCCATCCAGCACGGGCACGGGCGGGTCGTCGGGATGCAGGGACAGTTTCACGCCCGAGGCTTCGGCGACGGGCAGCACCGCGGTGATGAAGCGTTCCCAATTCGCCCACATGCGGGCATCGTCGCGCGGCGGCAGGGTGCCGGTGGCGACCTTGCTGCCGATCGCGTCGTCATAGGCGGTGATCAGCGCCCCGCCGCGGCCATGCGCCGCCTTGGCGGTGCGCCAGACGCCATCGGGGATCCAGTTGTAGCCGAGCACCGGAATGCCGGCCTGGCCCATGGCGCGGATCGTCGCCTTGAAATCCTCGATCTGCTCCTCCGCACCGGGCAGGCCGAGCATCGCCTTGTCGATCAGGTTGCGTGGCACGCCCTCGATGCAGTCGAGCGTCAGGCCATGGGCTTCGACGGCGGCGCGCATCTGCGCGAGGTCGAGGGCCGACCAGCGTTTCGTCGGCGCGCGCGGCCCGGCGGCGGCGGTGAATTCCTTGTTGAGGAAAGCCACCCAGGCCGGGCTGTCGAGGTCGGGCTTGTTGACCGTGACGCCGGCGCAGCCGATCTGGCGCGCGAAGGCAAGGTCGGCCTGGGTCAATTCCCGGAATTGCCCGGCAAGGACGCGCATTGGACTGGTTTCTCCCGTCAGGATTTTATCTAATCGTGTCGATATGACAAAATCAAGCGCCGTAACCAACGAGGATGCCGTCACTGCCCGGCTCCGCCGGCTGATCGTGGATGGGGCGCTTGCGCCCGGTGCGAAGCTGACCGTCTCGGCACTTGCAGCGCGGTTGGGTGCCGGGGCGACGCCGGTGCGCGCCGCGCTGAAGCTGCTGGAGGGGGAGGGGCTGGTCGAGGCGCTGCCCTATCGCGGCGCCCGCGTCCGGGCGCTGGCGACCGAGGACATCCGCAACATCTATCGGCTGCGTGCCGCGGTGCTGGGCGTGCTGGTCCCCGATGTGGTCCGTCACGTCTCGAATGCGGAGCTGGATGCCCTCGACGCGCTGGAGGCGCAGTTCGAAGCCGCGGTGGAAGCCGGCGACGGGGCGGGCGCGATGGCGGTCAACCAGGCCTTCCATCGCGCGCTTTTCGCCACCGCGCGCAATCCGGATGCGGCGGCGGTGATGGAGCGCAGCTGGGCGCTGGTCGAGGCGCTGCGCCTGCGTCTCGGCTTCGGTCCCGGTCGCCTGGCACGGTCGGTCGAAAGCCACCGCGCCCTGCTCGCCGCGCTGCGGGCACGCGATGCGGTGCGTGCGACGGCATTGGTCATCGCGTCATCGGATGCGGCGATGGTCGATCTGCTCGCGCGCGCGGCGGCAACCGGCGCCTGACCGGCGGCGTTGGCGGAAGGCATGACCAACAAGGCCCCGGCGCTGCTTTCGGGCGGCAATCCGCAGATTCCGAAAGGCGAGGGCGATGGCCCCGTCCAGGCCTATATCGCCGCCATGCCCGGGTGGAAGCGGGCGGTCGGGCGACGGCTCGATACGCTGATCGGACAGATCGTTCCGGATGTGCGCAAGGCGGTGAAGTGGAACACGCCCTTCTACGGCCTGGGCGATGACGGCTGGTTCCTCGGCTTTCATTGCTTCACCCGATACGTGAAGATCACCTTCTTCCGCGGCGCCGTGCTGCACCCGATGCCCCCGGTGCCTCGAAGCAGCCCGGCGTGCGGTATTACGACGTCCATGAGCACGAGCCCGTGGATGAGGCCCGGCTTTCGGCCTGGATCGAACAGGCCAGCCGGCTGCCGGGCGAGCAATCGTGACGGGAGGAGGCAGCATGACGGAAGCGGGCGACGGGGAGGCTGCCTCCCGCCTGATCGATAGGCGGATCGCCGAACTGGGCGACTGGCGCGGCGAGATTCTGGGCCGCATCCGCGCCGTGATCCATGCCGCCGACCCCGAGGTGGTCGAGACCTGGAAATGGCGGGGCGTCCCAGTCTGGGAACATGCCGGCATCCTCTGCACCGGCGAAACCTACAAATCCGCCGTGAAGATGACGTTCGCCAAGGGCGCGTCGCTGGCAGACCCATCCGGGCTGTTCAATGCCAGCCTGGAGGGCAGCACCAGGCGGGCCATCGACTTCCATGAAGGCGATGGGATCAACGAGGCGGCCTTGAAGGCGCTGATCCGCGCCGCCATCGCCCTGAATACCGCGAAGAAGCGGCGCTGACGCCCCGCCCTGCGCATTCGCGCCGGCCGGTGTAGGCTGGCCGCCGCAACCACCAGACGGGAACACCACCAGCCCATGAGCGACACCAAGATCGGTACCGGCGCGGAAGCCTCGCCGGGCCAGTACATCCAGGTCCACTACACGGGCTGGCTGTTCGACGCCGAAGCCCCGGACAACAAGGGTGCGAAGTTCGACAGCAGCCGCGACCGCGGCCAGCCTTTCGAATTCCAGCTCGGCGTCGGCCAGGTCATCGGTGGCTGGGACCAGGGTTTCGCCGGCATGAAGGTGGGCGGCGAGCGCACGCTGATCATCCCACCCGAACTCGGCTACGGCGCCCGCGGCGCTGGCGGGGTGATCCCGCCCGATGCGACACTGATCTTCGAGGTCGAACTGCTCGGCGTGAGCTGAACGCCAAGCCCGGATCGTGGCCGGGCCGCGATCCGGGAACGGGGGGCGCGTCCACGCCGCGGATTTGGCGCACACCGCCACGGCGCGACGTTCACGCGCTGGCACCGCCCCAATCGGATCGCGGCCCTGCCGCGGTCCGCGAGCGCACGGCGCGACCGCGCCCAGGCAACCCGCCGCGCCCAACGCGCCAGTGCAGGGCGCGCAAGCCCAGGCCCGCGGATGCGGGCCGCCCGGCGCTTGAGGGCCACACAAAGACTCAAGCCTTGCGAAGCAAGGCCACCATCCCGACAATGGCGGGATGGCCTTCCCGCTTGCCCTGACCGACGCCGTCGATCCCTCCTTCGCGGAATTGCTCGCGCTCCGCCCCCATCTGTCCCTGCACGTCATGGACGGGCTGGTGATGGAGGACGTGCCCCTCGCCCGCATCGCGGCTGAGGTCGGCACCCCTGCCTGGGTCTATTCCGCCGGCGCGCTGCGCCGCCGCGCCCGCGCGCTGAAAGCCGCGCTGACCGGCGCCGGCCTGACCGCGACGGTGCATTTCGCCATGAAGTGCAACGACAACCTCTCGGTGCTGAAGGTGCTCGCCGCCGAGGGCCTGGGCGCCGACGTGGTCAGCGAGGGCGAGTTGCGCATCTCGCGCGCCGCCGGCATCCCGGCCTCGGCCATCGTTTTCTCCGGCGTCGGCAAGACGGCGGATGAGATCCGCCACGCGATCGCCGAGGACATCTTCCAGATCAATGCGGAAAGCGCGGAGGAGATCGAGATGATCTCCGCCATCGCCGCGCAGATGGGCCGCACCGCCCGCGTCGCCATCCGCGTGAACCCGGATGTGGACCCCAAGACCCACGCCAAGATCACCACCGGCAAAAGCGAGAACAAGTTCGGCGTCGCCATTCCGGACGCCATGGCAATCTACGCCCGCATGGCGGCACTGCCGGGCATCGAGCCGATCGGCATCGCAACGCATATCGGCAGCCAGATCACCGCCGGGATGACGGCCTATCGCGCCGCCTATGCGCGCCTGGCCGAGATGGTGAAGGCGCTGCGCGCCCAGGGGCTGCCGGTGCAGCGTGTCGATTGCGGCGGCGGGCTCGGCATTTCCTATCGCGATGAACCCGCGCCGTCGCCGGAGGCGCTGGCCGGCGCGATCCGGGCGTCCCTCGGCGAACTCGGCCTGCCGGTTATGCTGGAGCCGGGACGCTGGATCGCCGGGCCGGCCGGCGTGCTTCTTGCTTCGGTCGTGCTGCAGAAGCAGGGCGCGGCCCACCGCTTCGTGGTGGTGGATGCGGCGATGAACGACCTGGTGCGGCCGGCAATGTATGAGGCGTGGCACGGCATCGTGCCGCTGTCGGCCGCGCGCGCCGCTTCCCCGCTGTCCCCAGCCGAGGTGGTCGGCCCGGTCTGCGAGACCGGCGACACCTTCGCCCGCGGGCGGCTGCTGCCATCGCTGGCGACCGGGGATGCCGTCGCCTTCCTCGATGCGGGTGCCTATGGCGCGGTCATGTCATCCACCTACAACGCCCGGCCCCTGGCGGCCGAGGTGCTGGTGGATGGGGACCGCTTCGCGGTGGTGCGGGAACGTCAGACGCATGACGCGCTGCTGCATGGGCAGCGCGTGCCGGACTGGCTCGCGACGTGAGCGCGTCGGTGGAGTTGGAGGGGCGCCGCCCCTCCAAACCACCCCGCCAAAGGCCTGGGGCCTTTGGAATGCCGGCTTCTGGCTCCGGACATGATCGTCGGTTCCGGTCTTCGCTGCCCCCTCGGGTGGCGAGGCGGCAGAGGTCATCCATGACCGGCCACGGTGCCCAACGCCAAAATACCGCATTCCAAAGGCCCGTTGGCCGACGGGCCTCAACCGCGTTGCTTTGCAACGCGATTGGGAACCGGTGGTGGGGGAGGTCCGGAGGGGGCAACGCCCCTTCCGGCTTGCAACTCCCTGCAGCCCAGGAGCGCGCCGCATGACGCAGCTCACCCGCCGCACCCGCCTCGCGCGCCTTGTCCTGTGGTGGGAAGCCGCCTGGCCGGCGCTGTGGCCGCCACTGGGCGTCATCGGCGTCTTCCTGCTGGTCGCGCTGTCGGGCCTGCCCTTGGTCCTGCCGGCCGCGCTGCACACGTTGATTCTGCTGGGCTTCGCCGCCGCACTCGGCTGGGCCGGCTGGCGCGCGGTGCGGATGCTGGCGCTGCCCGGCACCGCGGCGGCGCAGCGGCGGTTGGAACGGGATTCCGGCCTTTCGCACCGGCCGATCGCCACATTGGGAGACAAGCCGACAGGCGACGACCCGGTCGCCCATGCGCTGTGGGAAGCGCATCGCCGCCGCGCGGCGGAACGGATCGCGGCGCTGCGCGTGGCAGCTCCAAAGCCCGGCCTTGCCAGGCGGGACCTGCGCGCCTTGCGCGGGGGGCTGGTGGTAGCGCTGGTCTCGGCCCTGGTCATCGCCGGACCGGAAGCGCCGGAACGCGTTCGCCGTGCCCTGGTGCCGCATGTGGCCGGCGCCGCCCTGCCGGCCACGCCATCCGTGCGGCTGGAGGCCTGGATCACCCCACCGGCCTATACCGGCGCGGCGCCGGTCTTCCTCGACCCCGCTGGCGGGTCGGTCGTGGTGCCGGCGGGCAGCCGGTTGCAGGTGGCGGTATCCGGCGGTGCCGGCGGGGTGCCCGACCTGGTGCTGGATGGCACGGCGACGCCGTTCCGGACCCTCGATCGCGCCTCCTTCGCTGCCGAGGCCGTGCTGGATGCGGGCGCGCGGCTCGCGGTGCGGCGGGACGGATCGGACATTGCCCAATGGAGCCTGACGGTGCGCGCCGATGCACCGCCCGTGGCCAGCTGGGACCAGGCGCCGGCGCGCGCGCAGCGCGGCCTTGCCATCCGGTTGCCCTGGCGGGCCGAGGATGATTGGGGTCTCGCCACGCTGCGCGTCGAACTGCGCCTGAAACTGCGGCCGGAGGCCGAGCCGGTGGTGCTCGACCTGCCGCTGCCGCCGGGCAGCCCGCGCAGCGCGCATGGCGCCGGCCAGCCTGACCTGTCGGCCCATCCCTGGGCGGGGCTAGAGGTCGAGGCGCGGCTCGTCGCGCGCGACCATGCCGGCCAGGAGGGCCGCAGCGAGGGCGCCTTCCTGGAACTGCCCGAACGGTCCTTCACCCATCCGGTGTCGCAACTGCTGATCGCGCTGCGCAAGGCGCTGTCGGTGGACCCGTCCGGCCGCGAGCCTGCGCGGCAGGAACTGGACCGCATCGCCGGCGCCCCCGAAGCCTTCGAGCACGACACCGGCACGTTCCTCGCCCTGCGCAGCGCCCGGCACCGGCTGCAGCGTGACCGCCGCCCGGCGGCCATCGCCGAGGTGCAGGAAACGCTATGGGACATCGCCGTCGCGCTAGAGGAAGGGCGCACCGACCGCACCGCCCGCGCCCTGGCCGCGGCGCGGGAGGCGCTGCGGGAGGCGCTGGAGGAAGCCCGCCGCAACCCGGAACAGCGCACCGACGAACAGCGCGCCGAAACCGAACGCCGCATCCAGGAGTTGCGCGAGGCGATCCGCCGCCATCTGGAAGCCCTGGCCGAACGCCTGCAGCGGGAGAATGCCGAGGCGCTGCCCTATGACCCGCAGCAGCGGCTGATGGACCAGCGCGAGCTGGACCGCCGCACCCGCCGCATGGAGGAAGCCGCCCGCCAGGGCCGCACCGAGGACGCGCAGCGCGAATTGGCCGAGTTGGAGGAAATGCTCCGCGCGCTGGAGGAAGGCCGCAACATGCGCGCCGAGGACCGCCAGCGGCAGCAGCAGCGCCAGCGCGGCCAGCAGCAGATGGGCGCGGTGCAGGACATGGTGCAGCGCCAGGCCCAGATGCTCGACCGCGGTCACCAGCGTGCCGAGCAGGCCGACCGGGACCGCGCCCAGCAGCGCCGGCAACAGCAGACCTTCACCTGGCCGCCGCGCCCGCCGACGTCGCAGGACGCCCAGCCCACCCCGCAGCAGCAGGCGGAGGCGCAGCAGGATGCGCGCATCCAGCGGGCTCTGCGGCGCGCGCTGGGCGAGCTGATGCAGCAATTCGGCGACCTGACCGGCGACGTGCCGCAGCAGCTCGGCGAGGCCGACCGCGCCATGCGCGATTCCGCCGAGGCCCTGCGCGACGGCCGTGACGCCCGCGAGAACCAGCAGCGGGCGATCCGCGCGCTGACCGAAGGCGGCCGCCAGATGGCCCAGCAGATGCAGCGTCAGTTCGGCCAGTCCCAGCCCGGCGAGGGCGAGGAGGAAGGCGAAGGCGAGGGCATGGCTGGCGGCGAGCAGGGCGGCGAAGGCCAGGACCAGGCGCAGCAGCAGGGGCCGGGGCGCGATCCGCTCGGCCGCCGCACGCGGGAACAGACGGGCGGGCAGGACAATGCCTCCGACACGCGCGTGCCGGATGAGGCGGAGCTGCTGAAGACCCGCCGCATCCAGGAGGAATTGCGCCGCCGCGGGGCGGAGCGGGAAAGGCCGCCGGCGGAACTGGACTATATCGACCGGCTGCTGCGGCAATTCTGAGCGCGGATTGGCGGGCTGGGCGCTTGGTTCCTGCGGCCCATAGCCCGGTGGTGGCGTGATTCGGCGGGCGACGCCCCATGCGCGACGATGGGGTGGTCGCGGTGGGATGGAGAGGGGCTCTGCCCCTTTCCGAGGCGTCCGGCGTCCCGCCCTACGCCGCCACCTTCACCAACCCGTCCGGCCGGAGCCGGTAGCCGAAGCGGTGGGCGAGCGACAGCAAGTGATACGCCGCCTTGAAGGCCAGCACCGGCATTTGCCGGTTGGCGTTCACATGCACGTCGCCGGCCAGCAGGCTGACCAGCCCTTCGCGCATGCGGAAGCGGTTGGACGGGTTCATGAACATGTCCCGCAGCACCGGCGTATTGATCCGGTAGATCAGCCAGGACAGCGACCCGATGGCGCGCTTTACCTTGCGTTCGAAGGCACGCGCCATTGGCGCGGCGCGGGCAGGGTCATCCAGCCAGGTATCCGCGACATCGGCACCCATCTCCGCGCTCGCCATCGCCAGCAGCACGCCGGAGGAGAACACCGGGTCGATGAAGGCGTAGGCGTCGCCCGCCATCAGCCAGCCATCGCCATGCATGACCTTGGATGCGTAGGAGTAGTTGCCGGTGGTGGTGACGTCGCTGACCAGCTCCGCGCCCTCGATCCGGCGCGCGACCGAGGGCACGGCCCGCAGCGTGTCCAGGAAGAAGTCCCGCGCCTCCCCGCGCCGGCGCTTGAAGAAGCCGGGATTGCTGACGACGCCGATGCTCATGACGTCGTCGGGTAGCGGGATCATCCAGAACCATCCCTCGTCGAACAGGTGGATGGTGATGTTGCCGTCCTCGGCCTCGCCAAAGGGTGCGACGCCGCGGAAATGCCCGTACAGCGCGCCGGTGTTGTTGTGCGGGTTGCGCGCCTTGCTGCCCATCGTCGCGGCCAGCACGGTGTCGCGGCCGGAGGCGTCGATCACGAAGCGTGGGCGGAAGCCGTGCAGGGTGCCGTCCTCCCCGCGAGCGGTGACGCGATGACCGGCGCGGGCATCCAGCGTCACGTCCAGCACGCGCATGCCCTGCCGCATGTCGGCGCCGGCTTCCCGGGCGCGGCTGAACAGCACCTCGTCGAACTCGCTGCGCCGCACCTGGTAGGCGTAGGTGTAGTCCTGGTTCAGCCCGGCGGCGAAGGAGAAGGCGGTATGCTTGCCGTGTTCGTCCGAGACGAAGCGCGCGCCGGGCTTGTGCACGCCGATCGCGGCCATGCGGTCCGCCACGCCGAGCGTCTCGAAGATGCGCAGGTTGAGCGGCAGCAGGCTCTCCCCGATATGGAAGCGGGGATGGTGGTCCTTTTCGAGCAGCACGACATGCCGGCCCTTTTCCGCCAGCAGCGTGGCCGCGGTGGCGCCGGCAGGCCCGCCGCCGATGATCAGAACGTCGCAGGACGTCGCGTCCGGCGCGGTGTCAGGGGTATCGAGAGGCATGGTCCTGTGTCGGGCTCCGGTCCCGCGATAGTGTAGCACATCATTCCAGACGGTTTCCCGTGACGGACGCAACTGCCCCGACCCCTGAATTCCTGGTGGCGGTGATCCCCGCCTATCAAGAAGCCGCGACGATCGCCGATGTGGTGACGCGGCTGCGCGGCACCGTGCCTGGGCTGGCGGTGCTGGTGGTCGATGACGGGTCGTCGGATGGCACGGCCGGGATCGCCGCGGCGGCGGGCGCGTTGGTGCTGGGCGGCGCTGCCAACCAGGGCAAGGGCGCGGCGCTGCGCCTGGGCATGCGCGCGGCGCTGACGCGCGAGGCAGGCTTCGTCGCGACACTGGACGGCGATGGCCAGCACCGGCCGGAGGACCTGCCGCGGCTGCTGGCATTGGCTGCGCCCGACCGTATCGTCATCGGGTCCCGCCGCGGCGCGCCTGGCCAGCCTGCGGCGCGGCGGCGGGCCAACCGGGTGGCGGATTTCTGGATTTCCTGGGCCGCGCGCCATCCGGTGGCCGACAGCCAATCGGGCTTCCGCATCTATCCGGCGGCAGCCCTGGCCGATCTGGCGCGCTACGAAGGCCGCGCGCGGGGCTTTTCCTTCGAAAGCGAGATCCTGATCGACGCGGCGCGGGCGGGGATCACGACCGCCGCGGCCGATATCCCGGCGCTGTACGGCGCGGCGCTGCGCCGGGCGAGTCATTTCAGGCCCGTTGCGGATATCGCCCGGATCGTCATCATGGTTGCCGGCAAGCTGCTGGCGCGCGGCATGGACCCGGTCGGGCTGTGGCGCAGCCTGCGGCCACCAGGTCAGGAGAAGCGGGATGCTCCATCGACGTGACATGCTGCGCGGCGGGATGCCGATGCTGGTGGCAGTGGGCGCGAGCCTCGGTCTCGGCGCCTGCCGCGAGGCGCCGATCTACGACAGCGTGGGCGGGCAATTCGTCGGCAACGGCAACATGGCGGAACGCGAATCGCAGATCCGCCGCGCCGCCGCGACGCAGACCGGCTGGACCATCCAGCCGGTGCGCTACGGCCTGCTGCGCGGAACGAATGTGTGGCGCGACCACCAGATGGTGGTGGATATCGCCTTCGACGTGCGGACCTTTTCCATCCGCTACGTCAACAGCGTGAACCTCGACTACAACGGTGTGCGCATCCACTCCGCCTACAACGACCGGGTGCGGGCGCTGGAGGCGGCGATCCTGCAGACCCCGCCGAATGCCATGAGCCGCGCCGCGCCGGCCGCGCGGACACCCGAAACCGTGCTGGGGCCGACCGCGAGTGCCAGGTCCCGCCGGCTGAGCGAGGGTGTCTCGGCACTGCCGGTCGGTGCCGTGCCGGACCCCGCCGCGATGCCGGCGGGCCAGACGTACTGAACGGCCGGTTCCGCTACGCCATGCCGCCGTTGATCGACACCGTCTGCCCGCTGATGTAGCCGGCGCGTTCGGAACACAGGAAGGCAACGAGGTCCGCCACCTCCTCCGGTCGGCCAAGCCGCTTCGCCGGGACGATCTGCTTGACCACCTCCGGCGCCACGGCGCCGGCGATGGCCGGGCTGTCGATCAGTCCGGGGGCGACGGCGTTCACCGTGACGCCGCGCGGCGCGCATTCCATCGACAAGGCGCGCACGGCACCGATCAGCCCGGCCTTGGCGGCGGCATAGTTCGCCTGGCCACGATTGCCCATGATGGCCGACACCGAGGACATCGCCACGATCCGCCCATGCCGCGTGCCCATCATCGGCAGCAGCAGCGGGCGCGCGACGTGGAAGAAGCCGTCGAGCGATACGGCCATGACGCGGCGCCACTGCGTCTGCGTCATCGCCGCCATGGGCACGTCGTCGTGGATGCCGGCATTGTGCACCAGCACCTGGATCGGGCCGGCTTCGAGCAGCGCGTTGCAGGCGGCCAAGGTGGCGTCGTGGTCCGTCACGTCGAAGGATGCGGGGGTGCCGCCGATCTCCGCCGCGAGCGCCGTGGCCCCATCCGCATTGGCATGCGCGTGCACGACCACCGCGCAGCCATCGCGGGCCAGGGCACGGCAGATCGCCGCCCCGATCGGGCTGGCGCCGCCGGTGACGAGGGCGCGCCTCATCCGACCGCGCAGACGGGTCCGGCCATGTCGCGATGCGCCGACAGGTCATGGATCGTCGCATCCGGCCCGCACAGCGCGCAGGCCGGGTCGCGCTTCAGCCGTACGGTGCGGAACCGCGCATCCAGCGCATCCCACAGCAGCAGGCGGCCCTTGAGCGGGTCGCCGATGCCGATGATCAGTTTCAGCACCTCGGTCGCCTGCAAGGTGCCCATCACGCCGGTCACCGCACCCAGCACGCCGGCCTCCGAACAGGTGGGCACCAGCCCCTCGGGCGGTGGTTCCGGGTGCAGGCAGCGATGGCAGGGGCAGGTACCGTCATGCCCAGCGAAGACGGACAACTGTCCTTCGAAACGCAGCACCGCCGCGCTGACCAGCGGCCGGGCCAGCAGGTGGCATGCGTCACCGAGCAGGAAGCGCGTGGCGAAATTATCGGTCCCGTCGCAGATGACGTCGTAGCGCGGGATCAATTCCTGCGCCGCATCGGCGTCCATGCGACGGGCGTGCACCTCGACCACCGTGGCGGGGTTCAATGCGTGCAGCGTCTCGGCCGCGCTTTCGGCCTTGTTGCGGCCGATGCGGGCAGTGGTGTGGGCAACCTGGCGCTGCAGGTTGGACAGTTCCAGCCGGTCGTCATCGACCAGTCCGATCGTGCCGACGCCGGCCGCCGCCAGGTACAGCGACAGCGGCGATCCCAGCCCGCCGGCGCCGACCACCAGCACCCGCGCCGCGCGCAGCCGCGCCTGGCCGATCGCGCCCACTTCCTGCAACAGGATGTGGCGAGAGTAGCGGTGCAGTTCAGCCTCGGTGAAATCCAGCTCCATGGGCGGGATATGGGCGCGCCGTACACCTCAGCGCAAGCCAGCGCTTGCGGGGCGGGCCAACCCCGCGCGATATGCGCCGATGGACGGGGAGGATCTGATCCGGCGGCTCGCTGTCGCGCTCGCGATCGGGTTGCTGGTGGGCGCCGAGCGCCATTGGCGGGAGCGTGACGCCTCGCCGGGGCAGCGCACCGCCGGGGTGCGCACCTTCGCGCTCATCGGTCTCGCCGGTGGCATCGTCGCCGCGCTGGCCGGTCCCGCCGGCCCGCTGGGTGGTGCGCTGCTGATCGGCGCCGGGCTGGTTTCCCTGGTCGCCGTGCTGCTGCCTTTCGCGCTGCGTGAGGCCGAGGCCGAGGGCAGGTTCAGCGCCACCAGCCTGGTCGCCGCCATCGCGACCTATGCACTCGGCGCGCTGGCGGTATCGGGGCAGGGCCAGGCGGCCGGCGCGGCGGCGGTGGCGATGACCGCGGTGCTCGCCGCGCGCGAATCGCTGCACGGGCTGATGGCGCGCATCACCTGGGCGGAGATGCGATCCGCCATCCTGCTGCTGTCGATGACGCTGGTGGCGCTGCCGCTGGTGCCCGATGAACCGGTGCGCTGGCTGGCGGGCGTCAATCCGCACAAGGCCTGGATGCTGGCGATCCTGCTCGCGGGCATCTCCTTCCTCGGCTACCTGGCGGTGAAGCTGGGGGGCGGGCGGCGTGGCCTGCTGCTGGCCGGTGCGGCAGGCGGCCTGGTGACCTCGACCGCGGTGACGCTGGCCAATGCCGCCGCGTCCATGCGGAACGGCCCGGCGCGAGGGCTGGCGGCCGGCGCGCTGGTGGCGGGGACGGTGTCATGCCTGCGCACCGTGGTGCTGGCGTTGCTGGTGGCGCCGCAGGTCGGTCGGTTGCTGTGGCCGGCGCTGATCGCCGCGGCAGTGGCGATGGGTGCGATGGCGCTGACGCTGTCGCTGCGCGGCACGACCGCCGAAGACAGCCCGAATCCGCCTGCCAACCCCTTCGAGATTGGCCCCGTGCTGCGTATGGCGGCGTTGCTGGCCGGCGTCGGGGCGCTGGCGAGGCTGGGCGCCGAATGGCTTGGCAGCGCGGCGGTGATCATCATCGCGGCGGTGACCGGCCTGACCGACGTGGATGCCATCACCCTGTCGGTGACGCAGTTGGTGCCGGCGACCATCACGGCTGCGCTCGCGGCCCACGCGATCGCCGTGGCGGTAGCGAGCAATATCGTCGCCAAGGCGGTCTATGCCGCGGCGCTGGGCAACCGGGCCTATGGCCGGTCCTACGTCATCGGCTCGCTGCTCGCCCTGTGTGCGGGCGGCGTGGTGCTGCTGGCGACGCTGCGCTGAAGCAGGCTGCGTGTGGCTGGCCTGCGTCAGGCGCGCGAGGATGCGCGGCTGATCACACGACCGGAGCGGTGTTCGTGAGCGCGGCCGAGCGCCAACCGATCGTGATGGTGTCAGCCGGCCACCTGGCTTCCGGCGACGGCCATCGGGGCGCGTGGCGCGGCGTGGCCGGGTGGCAGCACGCGTGCGGTGAGCGCCCAGGCAATGGCGAGCGCCGGCAGCGCCCAGGCGCCGTTCGGCATCAGTCCGGAGACGGCGAACAACAGCGGCAGCGCGGCGGCGGCGTAGGCGGCGGCCACATTGCCGGTGAGATCGAAGATGGCAAGGCCCGTAGCCGCCATGGTCAGGCTCCAGATGCCGATCAGGATGAACATCAGTCGTGTCCCGCGCCGTTGCCGCCGCATGGTGGCGCCAGGCCGGTTAAGGCGCGGTTACGCCGCGGGGCGGCGGGACCCATCCCTGTCGACCGAAACGGCGCGCGCGAAGCCGCGACTGTCATGGCATTCCAAGGCGGGCCGGTTCCTGGCGGGAACAGCGGGGGCGCCGCTTCTCGCATCACGCGTGGGCGGTCGCCCACAAGGCGAAGGATTCATCGCGCACCACCCGCGCCGTCGCGAACCCCGCGCGCCGCAGCGCGACCTCCAGCGTGCGGGCGGTGAAGCCGGTCCGATGCGCCATGAAGTGATTGCCCGCCGCGATCGCCGCGCCATGGCCGAACAGCATGTCGAGCGGCGCGATCGGCCCGGCCGGGGACACATAGGCCGGTTCGTCCAGCCGGTCCTGCGCCACAAGTTCAGCCGCGCGTTGCAGGTCCGGCATTGTCACCAGCGCAAAGCCGCCTGGCCGCAGGACACGGCGGAACTCGGTCAGCGCCAGCGGCACTTCATGCGCGAACAGATGTTCGAGGTTGTGTGCCGACCACACGGCATCGACGCTCCTGCTGCCCACCACCGCCATATCGGTGATGGACGCGACGATATCCGGTGCGACGCCCGGATCGATGTCGAGCCGGACCTCCCGCCAGTCGCCCGGTGTGAAGAAGGCGGGTGGCAGCTTGCGTGGATCGGCCATGCCGCACCCGACATGGAGCACGGTGCGCAGCGCCGCAGGGGCCTCGACAAGCAGGGTCATGGGGTGTCTCCGTCAGGCGGCCTGCGGCAAAGGTGCCTGCAGGCCCGAAAGATACGGCTCGGCGCGGGCCGCGCCGCTGCGCCGGTCGTGGTCCGCCAGCAGCCGAAAGACGATGTCGTAGGCGCCATACGCATCGTGCAGGATGGCCGCCATCGCCAGCAGTTGGCGGTCAGACAATGCATCGAGCCGCGTCAGGTCCCGAATGAACACCGCATCGGCCCAGACCAGTTGCCCGAGGCCCGCATAGGGGTCGTTGTTCACCATCATCGGCCGCACCGCGCGGGATACTTCCGGGAAGAAGCGGTGCAGGACGAAGCCACGCCCGCGCAGGAACAACTCCATTTCGCTGAACAGCGGCTGGCCCTTGTAGAGCGGCAGGAACTCGACTTCCGCCTGGATCACCAGCACGTCGCGCAGGCGCGCCTCGGCATGGCGCAGGACCATCAATTCCGCGCCCTGGATGTCGAGCTTCAGCAACTCCGTCCCCACAGCCTCCGGCACGTCATCGAGCCGTACTGTGTCGACGGCTTCGGTCGCCAGCACGCGACCCCATTCAGGAAAGCCGTGGAACAGCGACAACACGGCCGGGTCGGGCTCCAGCAACGATGTCATCCCCGGGGCCTGGCAGATGTGCAGGACGTGCCGCGCGCCATCGCCGACCGCATGCGGGAAATAGCACTCAAGCGGCCCCTTCCGCTGTTCCAGAACCGCGAGTGCGGCGCGGTTCGGCTCGAAGCCCACCACCTCGGCATCGCCGGCGCGCAGCATGGCGGCATAGGGCGGGTCGGAATCGATCGGGTTGGCGCCGATGTCGACCACCTTCACGCGCGGCGCGGCACCGCCCGTCAGGGCCTGGAAGGATTGCATGCGCGGCTGCCTCCTGCAGCGGGAAACCCGCGCAGACTGACGCCCCAGGCATTGCGGATTGGTTGACGCGGGCGGGGACCTTCACAGGCGCGCCGGTTCCGGGGAACCTGCCGCCACGGGGAAACACCAGGACCGCGCCATGACCGCTGCCGACCGCCTTCGCGCCCGCCTTGCCGCGGGTGGCATCCTCTCCGCCCCGGGCGCGCCGGATTCGCTCGCCGCGCGGCTGGTCGAACGCGCCGGCTTCGAGGCGATCTACATGACCGGCTTCGGCGCAACCGCGTCACGCCTCGGGCGGCCCGATATCGGCCTGCTGACCCAGACCGAGATGACGACGCACGCCCGCGACATGGTCCGCGCCGTCACCATCCCGATCATCGCCGACGCCGATACCGGCTATGGCGGCCCCGCCAATATCGCCCGCACCATGGAGGAGTACGCCCAGGCCGGCGTCGCCGCCGTGCATCTGGAAGACCAGGTCGCACCCAAGCGCTGCGGGCAGCTTGCCGGCATTCGCCTGATCGACGCCGATGAAGCCGCGCGCCGTCTGCGCTGCGCCATCGCATCACGTCCGGCAGGCGGCCCGCTGGTGATCGGCCGCACGGATGCCATGCCGGCGATCGGCCCCGACGAAGCGATCCGCCGCGCCCTGATGTACCAGGATGCCGGCGTGGACCTGGTGTTCGTCGATGGCATCAAGCGCATCGAGGAGGTGGAGATCGTCGCCCGCCGCGTGCCCGGCCCGAAGGTCGTCAGCATCGTCGATGGCAACGAGACGACCGCGCTGACGGCACGGATGCTGGAACAGATGGGCTTCGCCGTCGTGCTCTACGCCGTGTCGATGCTGTTCGCGGCGTCGAAGGCGATGGCCGAGGCACTGGCGGTGTTGAAGCGGGACGGCACGCCCGCCGCCGCGGCCGGCGCAATGATGACCTATGCCGAGTTCAGCGGCCTGGTGGACCTGCCAAGATTCCAGAAGCTGGACGAGGATTACGGCTGACCGAACCGCTCGATGCGGAAGGCGTCGAGCGGGATGTCGGTGTGCCCATCCACGACCAGCTCGGCCATGATCGCACCGATCCCCGGGCCGAGCTGGAAGCCATGGCCCGAGAAGCCGAAGGCGTGGAACAGGCCGGGCGTGGTGCGGCTGGGCCCGATCACCGGAATGCGGTCGGGCATCTGGCCATCGATACCAGTCCAGGACCGTATGATCTGCGCGCCGGCCAGCGCGGGCACGAGTTGCACCGCAAGCTGCGTCGCTTCCAGCGTCACCTCCGGCAGCGGGCGCGACCACGGTACCGACGCGTCGGATTCGCCATGCCCGCCACCCAGGATGACGTTACCGCGCGGGATCTGCCGCAGATAGACATTGCCGCCGACGACGCCGAGGTTCGGCTCGATGAAATAGGGCAACGGCTCGGTCACCGCCATGTTGGGCGACAGCGGCGCGATCGGCACCGCCTCGCCGAAGGCCTCGGCGACGGCGCCGCCCCAGAAGCCCGCCATGTTCAGCAGCACCGGGGCGGAGAAGGCATCGCCCACCTCGGTGCGCAGGGTGAAGCGCGCGCCGTCATGGGTGTGGGCGACGACCTCGGCATGCTCGCGGATATCGGCTCCGGCGGCGCGTGCCGCGTTCGCCAGGGCCGGCGCAAGCAAACGCGGATTGGCCGCACCATCCTCCGGCGCGAAGGACCCCGCCACGACCTTGGGGCCGAGCCAGGGATACTCCCGATGGATCGCATTGCGCCCGACCATGCGCAGTGGCAGATCATGCTGCTTGGCGACATCGAGATAGGCGATGAGCTCGGCCTCTTCCGCGTCCGTGCGCGCCAATTTCAAATGGCCGGTGACGGTGAATTCCGCATCGGTGCCGACCAGTGTGCCGAGCCGTCCCCATATCTCACGCGACAGCCGCGCGATCGGCAGTTCCGCCGGATTGCGTCCCTGCTGGCGCACACCGCCGTAGTTCACGCCGGACGCCTGGCCACCGACCAGCCCGCGTTCCAGCAGGATCACCCGCAGCCCGCGCTGCGCAAGGTGCAGCGCCGCCGAACAGCCTGCGCCACCGCCACCCTGGATCAGCACGTCGCAGGACGTGGTCATGGCGCGGCCTCCGCCAGGATCGGGATGGGCTTGACCGGCGGCTGGCCGCGCAGCCGGCCGATCTCGGGCACGGTGCAGCCCAGTTCGGCCGCGAGGATTTCCGCAGCCGCCGCGCCGCAGACACGACCCTGGCAACGGCCCATGCCCACGCGCGTGAAGGCCTTGGCGCGGTTCATCTCGGGGGCCGGGCCGGTGGCGGCCTCGGCGCGCGCGGCGGCACGCAGTTCGCCCGCGCGCAGGCCTTCGCAGCGGCACAGTAGTGTGTCGTCCGCCATGCCGCGCACGAGGTGCGCGGGGAAGGGAAAAGCGCGTTCCAACGCGGCACGAAAGCGAGCCTGCGCGGCGATGCGGCGATCCAGCATCACCGTCTGGATCGGGTCGATGCGATGCCCGGCATCTTCCAGCAGTGCGAGCGCAGCGCGCGCACCGGCGACCTCGGCAACCTCCGCACCGCCAATGCCCGCACCGTCACCCGCGAGGTAGATGCCCGCGACAGGCGTGCGGCCGGCACCATCACGCACCGGCACCCAGTTGGATTGCACGGCATCATGGCGAAAGGGCACGGCGGCGAGGTCGGCAAGCTGGGCTTCCGGCTTCAACCCCCAGCCCATGCCGACGGCGTCGCATGCGGTGCGGTGGTCGCGGCCCTTCGCGTCGCGCCATGTCACCGCCGCCACGCCATCGGCATCGCCTTCGATGGCAAGTGGCGTGATGCCCTCGGCGATGCGGATGCCGCGCCGGCGCAGCCAGGCGGTATAGTACAGCCCCTTGGCGAAGGTCGCGCCGCCGAGCAGCAGTCCGGCTGCCTGTCGCGCCTTGGTGGCGAAGGGCGTGGTGTCGAGCACCGCCGCCACATCGGCCCCCGCCTTCGCATACTGATACGCCACCAGCCACAGCAGCGGGCCACTGCCGAGGAACACCACGCGGCTGCCGATCGCACAGCCCTGCGTCTTCAGCGCGATCTGCGCCGCGCCCATCGTCGTCACGCCTGGCAGCGTCCAGCCGGGAATGGGGATCACGCGATCCATCGCGCCGGTGCAAAGGATGGCGGCGTCATAGGCCAACTGATCCTGCCGGCCGCGCGACAGCGTGCTGAGCTGCTTCGCGCCGGGGCGGATGTGCCAAACCAGCGTGTCCGGCCGCCAGTCGCTGCGCGGCTTCAGCGCATCGAGCGTGTCATGCAGCGCCGTTGCGCGCTTCGCCTCGAAGCCATAGAGACTGCGCGCATCGCGGGCGAGGCCCGGTGGTGGTCGTTGGTAGATGCGGCCGCCACCGTCCGGCGCCTCATCGATCCAGACCGGCGAGACGCCCGCGGCCACGAGCCGTTCCACGGCGCGCACCCCGGCGGGGCCGGCGCCGACCACCGCGACCTTCATCCGCGCCGAACCTCCATCCCGTCCTGCGCCAATGTCGCGCAGGCGCGCACCCGGCCGAGACCTTCGACCACCACCCAGCAATCCTGGCAGGCGCCCATCAGGCAGAAGCCGGCACGCGGGCCGTCGCCGAACTCGCTGTCGCGCAGATGCCCCGCGCCAGCGGCGAGCAACGCGGTCAACAGCGTGTCGCCTTGCTGCGCGGCGACGGGCGCGCCTTCCAACGTCAGCGCGATGCGCGGACGCTGCGCGTCGCGCAGGCGAACCAGCTTCACAGCGTATCCTCATGCCGGCAATTCACCAGCAGTTCGGCGACCGTGGCGTTGTTCGGCAGGCGCAGGACGGATTCGATCAGCGCGGCGACATCCTCCGGCCGTGACATGGTGTCGCGCGACACCTTCGTCACATGGGATGTCATGTCGGTATCGACGAAGCCCGGACAAACGGCGGTGGCACGGATGCCGTGTTCCCAGCCCTGGCGGCGAACTTCCTGCGTCAGCGCCATCACCGCGAACTTGCTCATCGCATAGCCGATATTCTCGTTGCGCACGCGCTTGCCCGAGAGCGAGGAAATGTTCACCACGCGGCCCTCGCCGGATGCGACCAGATGCGGCCAGGCGGCGCGGATCACGCGCATCGGTCCCTTCGCATTCACCGTCCACATGGCGTCGAAATTCGTCTCGTCGGCGTCGAGCATCGCGGCACGCGGATTGATGCCCGCGGCATTCACCAGCGCATCGATGCGACCGTGACGGGCGATGGTGGCGGCAACCCAGGCCTCGGCGCTGGCCGGGTTGGTGGCCTCGAAGACTTGCCCCGCCAGCCGGTCATGCGACGGCAACCGCGACGGATCACGCACCCCCGCGCTGACGACGTAGCCAGCGGCGAGCAGTCTTTCGGTCACCGCGCGCCCGATGCCACGCGCGGCGCCGGAGATCATTGCAACGCGGCCGTGCGGATCCATCATGCGGCAATTTCCTCGGCACGGTGACAGGCGATCATGCGGCCGGACGCGCCGGGCAGCGGCCGCAGCGTGGGCACCGCATCGGCGCAGGCCGGTTGCGCCATCGGGCAGCGCGTGCGGAACACGCAGCCGGAGGGTGGGCTGGCGATGCTCGGCACCTCCCCCGCCAAGGGTGCCGCCGCCGCACCGCGATGGCGCAGCGACGGCGTCGCCGCCAGCAGCGCCCGCGCATAGGGATGTGCCGGGGCGCGAAAGATCTCCGCCGCCGGGCCTTCCTCCATCACCAGACCGAGATACATCACCACGACGCGGTCACACAGATGCCGCACCACATGCAGGTCGTGGCTGATGAAGACCAGCGCGAGGCCGAGTTCCGCCCGCAGATCCGCCAGCAGGTTCACCACCTGCGCCTGGATCGACACGTCCAGCGCCGAAACGGGCTCGTCCGCCACGATGAAATCCGGCTGCGTCGCCAGCGCGCGCGCGACCGCGATGCGCTGGCGCTGTCCGCCGGAGAATTCATGCGGCAGTCGCTTCGCATGGTCGGGATCGAGTCCGACCTGGCGCAGCAGCGCGGCAACGCGTTCCTGCGCCACGGCACCCTGCGCCAGCCCATGGATCACCATGCCGTCGGCGATCTGCGCGCCCACCGTGCGCCGCGGATCGAGACTGCCATAGGGGTCCTGGAAGACCATCTGCATGCGCCGCCGCAGCGCGCGCAGTTCGGCAGCGGGGACCTTCGCGAGGTCGCGATCCTCGAACAGCACGCGCCCGCCGGTCGGCGGCATCAGTCGCAGCAGCAGCCGGCCGAGAGTCGATTTACCGCAGCCGGATTCACCGACGACGCCAACCGCCTCGCCGCGACGCAATTCGATATCGACGCCGCGCAGCGCCATCATCGCGGTGCCACGGCTGAAGAACCCACCACGACGATGGAAGGCGCGGGTCAGCCCCTCGCCACGCACCAGCGGGGCTGTCATGCGACCTCCCTCCAGCGCAGGCAGCGCGCGCTGCGGTGTGGCGCGACATCCTCCAGCGCCGGCGCGGCCGCGGCACAGGCGGGCTGCGCCATGGCGCAGCGCGGCGCGAAGCGGCAACCGGGCGGCATCGCCCAGGGCTGCGGCACCGTGCCGGGAATGGCGGACAGCCGTTCCGCATCGCCTTCCGGCGTGCTGGCGATCAGCGCGGCGGTGTAGGGATGGCGGGGCGCGGCGAGCACCTCGGCAGCGGGACCTTCCTCCACCACCTCGCCGCCATACATGACGGCGACGCGGTCGGCGATCTCCCCCACCACGGCGAGATTGTGCGTCACGAAGACCATCCCCATGCCGCCTTCCGCATCCTTTAGCGCCTGCAGCAGTGCCAGGATCTGCGCCTGCACGGTGACGTCCAGCGCCGTGGTCGGTTCGTCCGCCAGCAGCAGGCGCGGGTGGTTGGCGATGGCGGCCGCGATCATCACGCGCTGCCGCTGCCCGCCCGACAATTCGTGCGGATAGGCCATGGCGGCGCGTTCCGGATCGGGCAGGCCGACCTGGCGCAGCAGGGCGACGACGCGGTCATGCAGCCCATCGGTCGTGCCATGGGCGCGCAGGCTCTCGGCCACCTGGCTGCCGATGCGCAGCAAGGGGTTCAGGCTGCTCGACGGGTCCTGGAAGATCATCGCCAGATCACGGCCACGCAACGCGCGCAAATCAGGTTCGCGCAGGCGCAGCAGGTCGCGCACGCGTCCGTCGCGGCCAGTCAGCAGGATACTGCCGGCGACCGGCTTCACCGCCGCCGGCAACAGACCCATCACCGCGAGGCCCGTGAGTGTCTTGCCCGACCCGCTCTCGCCAACGATGGCGAGTGTCTCGCCCGGCGCGAGGCTGAAGGATACGTCGCGGACCACCGTGACCGGCCCCTGCGGCCCCGGCACCTGCAGCGTCAGCCCCTGCACCGTCAGCAGGCCCGGCGCGTCTGCCATCGCCGGTGCCGGCGGCAGCGCGAAGACACGGCCGAGGAAGCCCGGCCGCCCCGTCGCCCGCCCGCGCGGGTCGAGCACGTCGCGCAGCCGGTCGCACAGCAGGTTCAGCACCAGCACCGTGCCGGTCAGCGCGAGGCACGGCCAGAACAGCAGCAGCGGCGCCTGTTCCATTGCCGCCCGCGCGCCGCGGATCATCAACCCCCAGGATGGCGACGGCGGCACCACGCCAAGCCCGAGGAAGGACAGGCCGCTTTCCAGCAACATCGCCGAGGCGACGGTCAGCGAGAACTGCACGATCAGCGGCGTGGCGATGTTGGGCAGCACGGTCAGCGCAAGGATGCGCCGCGTCCGCGCGCCCAGCGCCTGCTGCGCTGTCACGTAGTCGAGCGCGCGCGCCGACAGCGTCTCGGCATAGGCAACGCGGGCGAAGCCGGGCGCGAACAGGATGGCGAGCGAGAAGATCAGCGTCCCCGCGCCAGGGCCCAGCAGCGTGACCACCAGAAGGGCCAGCAGCAGCGGCGGGAAGCACAGCACGATCTCCGCCATGCGCACGGTGAAGAATTCCACCACCCCACGGAAATAGCCGCCGAGGATGCCGAGCAGAGTGCCGGCCACCGCCGCCGCGGCCGTTGCCGCGAAGGCCACGGACAGCGATACCCGCGCACCCCAGATGATGCGCGACAGCACGTCGCGCCCATATTCATCCTGGCCAAGCCAATGCAGCGCGGACGGCCCGGTCAGGCGGTTGGCGACATCCTGCCGCACCGGATCGGCCAGCGGCAGGATCGGCGCGGCGATCGCCAGCAGCACGATGGCCGTGGCCAGCAGCACGGGCAGGATCAGGCTGCGCAGGGCGGCGTGGCGCATCAGCCGTGCCGGACGCGCGGGTCGATCACCGCATAGAGCAGGTCGACCAGGAAATTCAGTAGCACGAACAGCGCTGAGATGACGAGCACGATGCCCATCACCTCCGGATAGTCGCGCGATTCGACGGAGCGCACGAGGTAGCCGGACAGGCCCGGCCAGTTGAACACGAATTCCACCAGCACGGTGCCGCCGAGCAGCGAGCCGAGATGCAGCGCCACCACGGTCACAACCGGCGTCAGCGCGTTGCGCAACACATGGCGGCGGATGATCCCGGCGGGCGAGACGCCGCGTGCCTGCGCGGCACGGACATGGTCGCGTTCCAGCACCTCAAGCACCGAGGCGCGCATCACGCGGAACACCACCGCACCGAGCCCGACCGCGATGGTCCCCGCCGGCATCAGCAGCAACAGGATGTGCCGGCCTGGATCGCGCGCGAAGGGCACGTAGCCACCCGCCGGCACGAGCTTCAATTGCTGCGCCAGCACCAGCACGGTCAAAGTGCCGACGACGAAGACGGGGATGGACAGCGCCAGCCCGGCCCAGGCCGTCAGCACGCGGTCCAGTGAACCGCCCGCGCGCAGTGCCGCCGCGACGCCCAGCGGCACGCCGAAGACCAGCGCGATCAGCCCTGCCGCGCCGACCAGTTCCAGCGTGCGTGGCAGGCGCAGTGCGATCTCGTCCACGATCGGGTGCTCATCCTGCAATGCCAGGCCGAAATCCCCGCGCAGCAGGCCGCCCATGTAGTCCAGGTATTGCGTCCATAGCGGCAGGTTCAGCCCGAGCCGGTCGCGCAGTTCTTCCACCGCCGCCGGGTCCGGGGCGATGCCACCTTGCGAGAGCAGCAGCTCCGCCGGATCGCCCGGGATCAGATGGATCACCAGGAAGACCAGCGAAGCCACCGCCCAGACCAGGCCGACCGAGACGATCAGGCGGCGTGCGGCGAAGGCGAGCAAGGCGTCAGGCCACGCTGGTCGTTTCGAAGGTCAGGCCGGAATAGAAGGTCAGTGCTCCCGGCAGGTTCGTGAAGCCCGTCACCTGCTTGCGCATGGCATAGCCCTGGCTGCGCCAGGTCAGGCCGACCATCGGCGCCTGTTCGATGGCAATGCGTTCGACCTCGCGATAGATGTCGCGACGCTTCGCCTGGTCGAATTCGGCACGACCGGCGGCGAGCAGCTCGGTGATGCGGTCGATCTTGAGGTTGAAGCTGCGGACGTAGGATGGCGCGAGCGAGCCATCAATGAAGCTGGCGATGCCGTCGGGGTCGTTGCTGTCGGCGGCCGTGCCCATCACCGCGACATCGTACTGGCCGCGATTGCCGATCGCCACGCGCGTCGCCCAGTCCGGCATGTTCAGCTCGGCGCGGATGCCGACGGCGGCGAGGTGCTGCTGCACCACCTCCGCCGTATCCTTGTGCATGCCGTACTGCGCGGTGGACAGCAGCGAGCAGGAGATGCCGCCGGTATGGCCGGCCTCGGCCAGCAGGCGCTTGGACAGGTCGGGATCGTACTTCCAGCCATCCTTGAATTCGGCGTTGTAGAAGGGGCTGGACTCCGCGACGGGCAGCTGCTGAAGCGCCGAGCCACGGCCAAAGAAGGCGGCGCGCACCAGCTCGTCGCGCTTGATGGCGTGGGCGACGGCCTTGCGCACGCGCGGGTCGTTGAAGGGCGGGCGCGACCCGTTGAACACCAGGAACATGAAGGCGCCATCGACGGTGTCGAGGCTCAGCGCCGGATCGGCGGCGATCGCATCCATCGACTGCCAGGGTACATATTCGATCAGGTCCACATCGCCCGAGCGAAGTGCCGCGACGCGCAGGTTCTCATCGGCATAGGCGATGGCGCGGATGCGCCTCAGCTTGGGCAGGCCGGCGCGATGGAAGCCGGTGAAGGGTTCCAGTTCCAGCGAGACGCCCCGTTCCTGCGCCTTGATCATGAACGGTCCGGCGCCGACGAAGGTCCCGCGCGGCGAGTTCCGCGAGATGATCGGCAGATGGTAGGACGCCATCATGATCGGCAGCGTCGCCACCGGGCTTTTCAGGATGATGCGCACGGTGCGGTCGTCCGGCGTCTCGACCCGTTCCACGCCTTGCATCTCGGCGCGGAAATAGGCGGTGGAGCGTTCGGCGGCGATCTGCTCGATGGTCCACTTCACATCGGCCGAGGTGACCTTCTCGCCGTTCTGGAAGCGGGCATCGCGCAGCTTGAACTCCCAGCCCTGGGTGCCGATTGGCTGCCAGGATTCCGCGAGTTCCCCGCGCAGCGCGCCATCCGGCGCGTAGGAGGTCAGGCCGCGATAGATCATCAGCTTGATGGTCGCGGCGGCCGTGCCGGTGTTCTGCCAAGGCTGGATGCTGGGCGGGAAGGATGACAGGCCGAAGGTCAGCTCACCCGGCGTACCGGCGCGGGCACTGGGGGCGCGCAGGAAAGGCAGGCTTGCGGCGCCGGCCATGGCGGCGCGGCGGGAAACGGTCGGACCCATGCTCAGCACTCCTGTTTCTTGTTGCCCAGACGAAGCCTTGGTTCACCCAGCGTAGCGGTAGATGTCGCGTGCCGTCTTCTGCCCGATTGCACCCTCGGCCAGGTCGCGCGCCACGGCAGCGGTGTCGCGCTTGTCCGGCGGGCCATAACCGCCGGCACCAGGGCTGACCACGGCGAACCACTGGCCGGCCTTCAGCACGGCGTTGTCCTTGTCGAAGGTCACGCCGGGTCCGCATTCGATGGCGCCGTGGCCGCCGGCGCCGCCGCCGAGCAGCCCCCAGGACTGCGACGACAGGCGGGACACATCCACGCGCACGCGGCAATCGGCGTCGGCGCGATAGACGCGGCGCAGGCCCATGCCGCCGCGGAACTGGCCGACACCACCGGAATCATCGACCAGCTCGTAGCGCAGCAGCGTCAGCGGGTATTCGATCTCCAACGCCTCGACCGGCAGGTTCGATGTGTTGGTGACGTGCACATGCACGCCGTCCAGCCCATCCTTGGTCGCGCGGGCACCAGCGCCGCCGCCCATGGTCTCCAGGTAGACCCAGATGGCGCCATTGTCCTCGCGCTGCCCGATGAAGGTGGCAACGGTGCAGACGGAATTGGAACAGGCCGTTACGCGGTCGGGGACAGCTTGCGCCAGGGCGCCGATGATCAGGTCGGACACGCGCTGGCAGGTCTGCACGCGGCCATTGACCGCCGCCGGATGGGAGCAGTTCAGCACGGTGCCATCCGGCGCGGTGACCGTCAGCGGGCGTGCCAGCCCGGCATTGGGCAGGATGGTCGGATCGACCACCGATTTCACGACGTAGTAGGCAGTCGCGGCGAGTGCGGTCCAGGTCATGTTCAGCCCGGCGCGCAGTTGCTTGGGGCTGTCGAAATGCAGCGCCATCGCGTCGCCCTGGATGGTGACTCGCACCTTCAGCGGCAGCTGCTCGGTGACCTCGGTGCTCTCGAAGACATCCTCGAAGGTCCAGCTGCCGTCGGGCATGGCGGCGATACCGCTGCGCATCTTGCGTTCGGCGTAGTCGAGCAGCGCCGCACCTGCAGCCAGCACCACCGCCGTGCCGTACTTCGCGCACAGCGCCTGGAAGCGCTGCACGCCGACGCGGTTCGCCGCCATCTGGGCGCGCAGGTCGGACAGGCGTTCGCGCGGCACCTGGCAGTTCAGCAGGATGAGGTCCAGCACATCCTTCTGCAGTTCCCCGGCGCGATACAGTCGCACCGGCGGGATGCGCAGGCCTTCCTGGTAGATGTGCGCGTGCCCGCGATCGGCGAAGTCGGAATGGTGGGCGAGGTTCACCGTCCAGGCGACGATGGCGCCATCGACGAAGATCGGCTCGGCCAGCACGATGTCGGGCAGGTGGGTGCCGCCGCCCTCATAGGCGTCGTTGCCGACGAAGACGTCGCCGGGCTGCATCTCCTCCACCCGGTGCTTCTTCATGATGTGCGGCACGATGCCGATGAAGGACCCGAGATGGATCGGGATGTGTTCCGCCTGGCACAGCGTGTTGCCCGCGGTGTCGAACAGCGCGGTCGAACAGTCCCGCCGTTCCTTGATGTTCGTCGAATACGAAGCGCGGATCAGCGCCTCGCCGGTCTCCTCGACGATGGAGGAGAGCGCGGCGCCGATCACCTCGACGGTGATGGGGTCCAGCACGGGGGCGTGGGTGGCCGGAGCGTCGTTCATGCCGTCACCTCCAGGATCAGGTTCAGATAGGCATCCACGCGGGCATGCATGCCGGGCAGCACGACGGTGGTGGTGTCCATCTGCTCGACGATGGCGGGGCCGGTGAACAGGTTGCCCGGTGCGAGCTTCTCGCGACTGTAGATCGGCGTGTGGACGAAGGCGCCGGCCTCGGGGAACCACACGTCGCGTTCACCGATGATGGCACCCGAGGCATCGGGGCCGGCATCGGGGTACGATTTCAGTTCCGCCTTCTTCACGCGGCCGGTGGCTTCCAGGCGCAGCGTGACCAGCTGCACCGGCTCGCCCTCGGCGATGAAGCCGTAGCGCTGCTTGTGCGCCTCGGCGAAGTCTTCGGCCAGCGTGTCGATGGTCGCCGCTGTCACCGGACCCTCGGGCAGCGGCACGGCGAGCTCGTAGTTCTGACCGGCGTAGCGCATGTCCGCGGTGCGGGTCATGTGCTGGTCGGGTGAGGCGATTTCTTCGTGACGGAACCACTCCTCGGCCCGCGTCGCCAGCCCGTCGAAGGCGGCGGCCACGTCGCCGACCGACTCCGCCGTTGCCGGCAGCAGCTTGGTCGCGGCGAAATCGGCGCGCAGGTCGGTCAGCAGCAGCCCCATGGCGCAGAGGATGCCAGGATAGGGCGGCACCAGCACGCGCTTCATGTCGAGTTCGCGCGCCAGCCGCGCCGCATGCAGCGGGCCCGCGCCGCCGAAGGCCATCAGCGTGTAGTCGCGCGGGTCGTAGCCACGCTGCACGGAAATCACGCGGATCGCGCGCGCCATGTTGGCGGTGACGACCGAGATGATCCCCTGCGCCGTCTCCATCACGCCAAGGCCGAGCTTCTCGGCCAGCCGTGCGATCGATGCTTTGGCCAGATCCTGCCGCACCTTCATGCGGCCGCCCAGCAGATAGACCGGGTTCAGCGTCTGCAGCACGACATTGGCATCGGTCGTCGCCGGTTCCGTGCTGCCGCGGTCGTAGCAGACCGGACCCGGATCGGCGCCGCAGGACCGCGGCCCGACCTTCAGCAGCCCGCCGCCATCGATATAGGCGATGGACCCGCCGCCGGCGCCGACCGTGTGGATGTCGAGCATCGGCGCCTTGATCGGATAGCCATGCACCATGGCCTCCGAGGTCAGCTTGCAATGCCCGCCATTGAGCAGCGCCACATCGGTGGAGGTGCCGCCCATGTCGAAGGTGATCAGATCGGGGAAGCCCGCGACGGCGCCGATCGCCTGCGCGCCGACCACGCCGGTGGACGGGCCGGACAGCACCGCGCGGACCGGCATCTCGGCCGCCGTGCCGAAGCCGATGACGCCGCCATTGGACTGCGTCAGGTGCGGTGTGGCGGTCATGCCGAGGTCGCGCAGCCGCGGCGTCAGGCGCTCGATGTAGTTGCGCATGACCGGGCCGAGATAGGCGTTCAGCACGACGGTCGACAGCCGCTCGAATTCGCGGAATTCGGGGGCGATCTCGTGGCCGGCGCTGATGAAGACGTCGGACATTTCCTCGCGCAGGATGGCGACCGCGCGCTGCTCATGTTCCGGCCGGATGAAGCCATACAGGAAGGAGACGGCGATCGCCTTCACCCCCGCTTCCTTCAGCGCCTTCGCCGCCTCGCGCATGCGCGCCTCGTCCAGCGGCAGATCGATGCGGCCGTCATGGCGCACGCGTTCCGGGACTTCCTGGCGCAGGTCGCGGCTGACCAGCGTGGGCGGCTTGTCCGCCTGCATGTCGTACAGGTCTGGGCGCTTCTGGCGGCCGATCTCGAGCAGGTCGCGGAAGCCATCGGTCGTCACCAGGCCGGTCTTCACGCCGCGATGCTGGATCAGCGCGTTCGTCGCGACCGTGGTGCCATGGCCGAAATACGCGACCGGCGCGCCGGGCTGCGCGGCGTCGGGGGCGACGCGGCGCATGCCTTCCTCGACGCCCTGCGCGATGCCACGGGAGGGGTCATCGGGTGTGGAGGAGACCTTCCACACCTCGACCCGGCCCTCCTCCTCATCGAAGAGGCAGACATCGGTGAAGGTTCCGCCCGAATCCACGCCAACACGCCAACGGGCCATGAAGCTGCTTCCCTTCGCGGATGATCGCGCCTTGCGCGGTGTGACTATCCTGTTGCATTTCGCCGCTCGGCAAGCCCTTATTCCTTCCAGCGAGAGGCAGAAACGCATTTTTTCTCTCTGCGGAAATTTAATGGCCGATTGGGAAGGAAATGCCGCGCGTGTCGGAAATACTCCATGAACCCGCCATTGGTGGCGTCAGCCGCGCCTTCGGCCTGCTGCGCCTGCTGGGCGACAGCGGCCCCGGCGGCACCCGCCTGACCGAGATCGCCAGCCGCGCCGGCCTGCCGCGCCCATCCGTCCACCGCATGCTGCGCGCCCTGGCTGCCGAAGGCGCGGTCGCCTTCGATGCACGGTCCAAGCGCTACACCCTCGGCCTCGGGCTGTTCCTGCTGGCGGCGCGGGCGGGCGATACGCTCGGCCTGCGCGAACTGGCGCGGCCGACGCTGCTGCGGCTGACCGCGTCCCTGGGCGAGACGCTCTTTCTGCTGGTCCACAACGGCTATGATGCCGTCTGTATCGAACGCAGCGCCGGGCCACTTCCTATCCGGTCCTTCACCGGGGACATCGGCGGGCGCGTGCCGCTCGGCGTCGGGCAGGGATCGGTGGCGATCCTCGCCTTCCTGCCACCCGGCGAACGGGATGAGGTGATCCGCCACAACCTGCCGCACATGCGCCAGATTGGCGGGCCGGATGAGGCCTCCCTGCGCGCCGAACTCGCGCAGGTCCGCCGCGACGGCTTTTGCGGCGGTGCGGCCGGGCTGATCCCTGGCATGGCCGGGCTCGGCGCGCCGATCCTGGATCAGGACGGGCGTGCCGTGGCGGCCATCTCGATCGGCACCACCACCGACCGGCTGACGCCCGAACGCCGGGCGGTGATGGCTGAGATGCTGAAGCGCGAAGCCGCGGCGATCGGGCGCGGGATCAACCCCTTCGACCCATCGCTGCGGCGTGCCGGCGCGGCGATGGAGGTCGGGTAGTGACCCGTGCGGCGTTGAGCGGGATGGCTGCCATGCGCGGGCAGTGAGGAACCGGAAGGGGCAAGGCCCCCTTCCGCCTTCCCTTCCTTTGCGCATCCCGGCCGGAGCCCCTCCAACCAGCCCCTCGCTATCGCTCCTCCATGGCCGTTGCGAAGAAGTCGTCCGGCGCATCGACCTCGACCAGCCGCCCACGCTCGATCAGCCAGAACCGGTTGCCGACATTCCGCACGAAGCGACGATCGTGGGACACGAGCAGGCAGGCCGCCTCGCCCCGGTTGAGTTCCCGCTCCAGCGCCTCCTGCCCCTCGATATCCAGGTGGTTGGTCGGTTCGTCGAGGACGTGGAAGTTCGGCTGCTCCAGCCGCAGCACCAGCATGGCGAGCCGCGCGCGCTGTCCACCGGACAGCACAGAGACGGGGCGGGATTGCTGTTCAACCGGAAAGCCCGCGCCGGCCAGCAGTGAGCGGATGCGCTGCTCGCCGACCTGGAATCGGCCGGCGATCACCTGCTGCAAGGTTTCTTCGGGCCGCAGATGGCTCAGCGTCTGGTCGCAGATGCCGGGGATGATCGACGGGTTGCAGCGGATGCCTTCGTACGCCTCCCCGCGCATCGCCCGCGTGACGAGGTCGAGCAGGCATGACTTGCCAGACCCGTTCCGGCCAAGCAGCACGACCCGGTCGCCCGGATGCACCCACAGCCTCTCCGTGGTGAACAGGCGCTGCCCGTCGGGTGCCGTCACCCGCACCTCGTTCATCGCCAACAGCACCTTGGCGTCGGTACCGCTCTCCGCCAGCCGGATGGTCCCGGCCGAGCCCTCGCGATGCGCCGGACGGGCCGCGGACTCGATGCGATCGGCACGGTCCTTCAACTGCCGGGTCTTCACCGTCAGCAGGTCCGACCCGGAATTGACGCCGATGTTGTGGAGCTTCGCGGCCTGGCGGCGCAGCTGGTCCGCCTGGCGCAGGTCGGTCTCATGGCGCCTGGCCGTCGCGGCATCCCAGGCATCCAGGCTGGCGCGCGCCGGGGAATACGGCAGCGCGAAATCCACCGAAGCCTCGCCGCGCAGGAACAATGTCCGGCCGGTGACGGCATCGAGGAATGCTCGGTCATGACTCGCGATGATGACCGCGGTGTCCTTCGGCAGCGCGGCGATCCAGCGTTGCAACTGCCCGATCCGCTGCAGGTCGAGATGGTTGGTCGGTTCGTCCATCAGCAGGATGTCGGGTTCGGTCAGCCAGGCGCGAGCGAGCAGCGCCATCCGCTGCCAGCCGCCGCTGAGTTCACCGAGCGGGCGATCCCACAGCGTCGCGGGGATTTCCAGCGCCTCCAGCGCGACATCGGCGCGCCAGGCCTCCCAGGCGCGGCTGTCGGCCGGCAGTTCCTGCAGCACCACATCGCGGATCGGCAGGGCCAGCAGGTCGGTGCCGGGATCCTGCAGCATCAGCGTGACGCGGGTGTTGCGCGCGAACCGGCAACTGCCCTCGGTCGGCTCCGCCAGGCCGGCCAGGCATCGCAGCAGGGTCGATTTGCCCCGCCCATTGGAGGCAACCAGCCCGATGCGGTCGCCCGCCTGGACGGTGAGATCGAGGCCGGAAAACAGTTGCGCGCCCAGCGTGATGCCGAGCGATTGGATGGAGATCAGGGACACGGTGTTGTCTTCCTCGGTCCCGGCCGCACCAAGGGTGCGGGCGCGGAACGGGTGTTCCGGGTATGAGCCGACCGGGAAGAAGGACGCTTGGGGTCCGTGCCCTGATCAGCCCTGCAAACGCATTTGCAGGGCGGCGACAGGCCCGCGCTGGCGATAGTGCCGGAAGAAGGTCACGCGGCCCCCGTGTATCTGGTGCCAATTGCTGAGGTAGCGAAACTAGCGGCGTGTGCCCGCGCGAACAAGTCGAACGCGGCCATCAATCAGGCAAGCCGCGAACCATGCACGTGACTCGCCTTCCAGGGAGCGCCTGGCGTTCGGAAACCTCGACCTGGAACCGCGCTCCGGAGGTGGAAACGATCCCGGCAGGCCGGATCTGGGGCAATCCGGCAACCCTTGGTCTCGGGCGCCAACGGATCGCGGTCCAGGAGCCCGTTGGCTCCTGGCGGGGTGGTCCGGAGGGGCGGCGCCTCTCCGCTACTCCGTCGTTCCCGATGCAAACCTTCCCCCCGCTCCCCGCCCCGCATAGGCTTTCAGTCAAATCGTCCGGGGAGACAACGCCATGACCACACGCCGCATCCTGATTGCCGCTGCCGGCGGCCTGCTCGCCGCGCCGCGCCTAGCGCGTGCCGCCTGGGAGCCGTCGCGTCCGATCCAGCTCATCGTCGGTTTTCCGCCCGGCGGCGGCGCCGATCTCGCGGCCCGTGCGGCCGCCGATGCCTCGGCGCGCTTCTTCCCCACGCCGCTTGTCGTCATCAACCGCCCGGGCGCCGGCGGGGCGATCGCCGCGCAGCAGATGACCACGACGCCGGCGGATGGGCTGAACCTGCTGGTCAATGGCGGCAGCGAGAGCACGTCCCTGCCGGCCTTCCGCGACGTGCCCTATGACCCCAAGCGGTCGTTCCGCGCCATCATCCGCCTGACGCGCCAGCCCATGCTGATCGTCGCCAAGCGTGGCGGCCGCTACGGCGACCTGCCTTCGGTGGTGGAAGCGGCGAAGCGGGCGCCGGGGACCATCCCGCATGCATCATCGGGCATCGGGTCGATCTACCACGCGGTCTTCGTGCTGTTGTCCCAGGCGGCGGGGATCGAACTGCTGCACATCCCCTATACCGGCGGCGCACCGTCGCTGCAGGCGTTGCTCGCCGGTACGGTCGAACTCGCCGTGCTGGCGCCGGAGGAGATGGCCGGCCTCGCCCAGGCCGGGGAGGTCAAGCCGCTCGCCGTCGCCTCGGCCGAACGCATCCCCGCCTATCCTGACGTGCCGACAATCAAGGAACTCGGCTGGGATGTGGTGGCGGAGAACATGAAGGGCCTCGCCGCCCCGGCCGGGTTGCCGGATGATATCGCGACGTCCCTGCATGACCGCTTCCGCCGCGGGATGCAGGAACCGGGGTGGAAGACCTTCCTCGACCGCAGCGGGGCGATGGATGGCTATCTGGACGGGCCGGCGTTCCAGGCCGCGATGGACAGCGTCCTGGATGCGCTGCGGGCCAGCGTGCGTCGCCCGCCGGCCTGACGTGCTGCTTGGGACGGCCGGCACAGGCCGTCCACACGCAAAGGGTGCCATTTGTGCCCTGTCGGGCTATTGTGCAGCGCACAAACCTGACCGGAGCCGCCTGTGTCCAACACGAGATCGCCCCAGCCGCGGGCGGCGCGCAAGTCCGCGACGAACGAGCCACTGCTGATCGACCTGGCACTGCAGGGCGGCGGCAGCCACGGCGCCTTCACCTGGGGCGTGCTTGATCGCCTGCTCGAGGAAGACGGGCTGAAGGTCGAGGCCATCTCCGGCACCTCCGCCGGCGCAATGAACGCGGCCGTGATGGCCTATGGCCACATGCAGGGCGGCGCCGACGGCGCGCGCGCGGCGCTCGAGACCTTCTGGAAGCGGGTCTCCAAATCCGCCGCCTACAGCCCGCTGAAGCGCGGGCCGATGGATGTGCTGCTGGGCCGCTGGTCGCTCGACAGCTCGCCGGCCTATCTGGCGATGGACATCGCCACGCGGATGTTCTCCCCCTACGACCTCGATTTCGGCCTGCCGAACCCGCTGGCCGCCGTGCTGGCCGAGACGGTGGATTTCGACGCGCTGGCCGCAGCGCCCATCAAGCTGTTCATCACCGCGACCAATGTCCACACCGGCCGCCCGCGGGTGTTCCGCAATGCCGATGTGACGCCGGACGCGCTGATGGCCTCGGCCTGCCTGCCATCGATGTTCCAGGCGGTCGAGATCGACGGCCAGGCCTATTGGGATGGCGGGTATTCCGGCAACCCGACCATGACGCCGCTGATCAATGAATGCGTGTCGGACGACACCATCATCGTCGGCATCAACCCGGTGGAACGGCCGGGCATCCCGAAGTCGGCGCGCGACATCCTCAACCGGCTGAACGAGGTCGCCTTCAACGCCGTCCTGCTCAAGGAACTGCAGATGATGGCGCTGCTGCGGGAGGTTTCCGATCCCGGCAACGAGAAGACCGCCCATTGGGCGAGGATGCGCGTGCACCTGGTGCGCAGCGCGCTGCTGGTCGAACTCGGCGCGTCGTCGAAGCTGAACGCGGAATGGGACTTCCTGACCATGCTGCGCGACGAGGGCCGCCGCGCCGCGGACGCCTTCATGGCCGAGCACGGCCCGTCCCTCGGCCAGCGTTCCACGCTGCCGATCGAATACCTGCTGAAGACGGACTGATCCCATGGGACTGATCGGAATCCTCGCGGGGCTCTCGCTCCTCGTCTGGCTTGCCTATCGCGGCTGGTCGGTGCTGCTGCTGGCCCCCGCGGCGGCGCTGATCGCGGCGGCCTTCGCCGGCGAACCGCTGTTGGCGCATTGGACCGAGACCTTCATGAACAGCGCGGCACGCTTCGTCGCGCAGTTTTTCCCGCTGTTCCTGCTCGGCGCGCTGTTCGGCAAGCTGATGGAGGATTCCGGCGCGGTCGGCACCATCGCGCGGTGGATGACGCTGAAGCTCGGCCCCAAGCGCGCGATCCTGTCGGTGGCGCTGGCCGGTGCCGCCGTGACCTATGGCGGCGTATCGCTGTTCGTCGCGATCTTCGTGCTCGCCCCGATGGCCACCGCGCTGTTCCGCGAAGCCGGCATTCCGCGCCGCCTGATGCCGGGGGCCATCGCGGTCGGCGCCTTCACCTTCACCATGTCCGCCATGCCGGGCACGCCGGCCATCCCCAACGCCATCCCGATGCCCTTCTTCGGCACGACGCCCTTCGCCGCGCCGGGGCTGGGCATCATCGCGTCGGCCATCATGCTCGGCTTCGGGCTGTGGTGGATGCAGCGCGCGGAAGCCCGTGCGCGGGCCGCGGGCGAAGGGTTCGGTGACGACGCGGCGGCACCTGTCGATGCCGCCGCCGACGATCCGCTGATCCGCGAACGCGCCTCGGTGGCGCGCGAATTCGACCCGGCGGAAATGCACCGCAGCCAGGCGACGCAGAAGGAATTGCCGATCCTGCTCGCCGCCCTGCCGCTGATCGTCGTGGTGGCGGTGAACCTGCTGATGTCCATGGTCGTGCTGCCGAACATGGACGCCGCCTTCCTGGCCGAACCGCGCTGGGGCGGCACCAGCCTGTCCGCCGTGGCGGGCGTGTGGTCGGTGGCGGTCGCGTTGTTCGTCGCCATTCTGGTGCTGCTGGCGATCAGCGGCTGGCGCCTGCCGTCGCTGCGCGCGACGATGGATGCGGGGGCGAATGCGTCGGTGCTGCCGATCTTCTCGGTGGCGTCGCTGGTGGGTTTCGGCGCCGTGGTCGCCGCGATGCCGGCCTTCGAAGTCGTGCGCGACTGGGTGCTGGGCATCGGCGGCGGGCCGCTGGTCTCTCTTGCCTCGGCGGTGACCATCCTGGCGGCGCTGACGGGCTCGGCCTCGGGCGGGCTGACCATCGCGCTCGATGCGCTGGGGCCGACCTACATGGCGCTGGCGGCGCAGATCAACCTGGATCCGGGGCTGATGCACCGCGTCGCGGTGATCAGCGCCGGCACGCTCGACGCGCTGCCGCACAACGGCGCGGTGGTGACCCTGTTCGCGGTGTGCGGGTCAACGCACAAGGACAGCTACCTCGACATCGTCATGACGACGATCGTCAGCGCGCTGCTGGCGTTGGTGGCGGTGATTGTTCTGGGCAGCCTGGTGGGCTCGTTCTGAGCATCCCGACCCACCGGTTGCGGGGCAGTGCCGGTGGGGCTGCCCCACAAGCGCTGGCTTGAGGCGGAAGGTTGGAGGGGCCTTGCCCCTCCAAACCACCCCACCAAAGGCAGGTGGGCCTTTGGAAACCGATACCTGTCGCCCGGCACGGCGGATGGCATCAGCGACCCGACTTCGTTCTCGTGCCCAAGCAACTTTCGCTCTGTAGACCAGCCATCACCCACAGCACCAAGGCGAGGTTTCCGAAGGCCTTAAGCCTTTGGTGGGGGCGTGAGGCGCTGCCTCACGCGGAGCGGGCGAAGCCCCTTCCGATTCCACTGCGCAGGACATCATCCTGGCGCTGATGGGGCTACCCCCCCTGGCCGTGCTTCTACTTCCCGGCCACCACAACCATCGCCGGCTTCAGCAGGCGGCCGTTCAGCGTCCAGGCCGGCGTCCAGCACGCCACGACCAAACCGGGAGCCACCCCTTCCGGGGCCGGTTGTTCGGCCATCGCCTGGTGCATCTCGGGGTCGAAGGGCTTGCCCGTCGGGTCATCCCGCTTCACCCCGTTGCGCTCCAGGATGCCGATGAAGGAGCGTTCCACCCCTTCGATCCCGTCGCGGATCTTGGTCAGCACCTCAGGCTCGCCGGGGGCCTTGCCAGGCATGGCATCCAGGCCGCGGCGCAGGTTTTCCGCCGCTTCCACCGCATCGCGGGCGAATTTCTGAGTGGCATAGGCCCGGGCTTCCTGCACCTCGCGCTGGGTGCGGGTGCGCAGGTTCTGCATCTCCGCCTCGGCGCGGAGCCACCTGTCCTTGAAGCCGGCGACCTCGGCCTCAAGGGCGGCGATGCGCTCCTCCGGCGTCAGCTCCGGCGCGGCGTCCGCTTCGGCTGCGGCGGCGGCAGCCTCAGTTTCGGCTGCCTTGATATCCTTGTCATCACTCATGGGGAATTACGTCTCATGTCGCGGGCGCGGCGAAGGGCCGCGGGAGGCCCCTCACCTAGGCTGCCGGAGGACCCGGGGCAAGGCGCCCGGGTCCGCCCATCGCGATGCGGCGCACCTCAGCCGAGGGTAGAGCCGCTTCAAGTACCATTCAGCGAGGATCGTCAGTCATCCGGACGATCCGATCCGGATAAGATCCGCCCTCGGCGTCTACCAGCGGCGATCGTCGCGCCGTCCGTCATGCCGGTCCTCGTGCCGCCGCGGTTCAAACCGGGTCGGGCGCGGACCGTTCCAGTCACGGTCGCCGCGCGGCGGCGGACCACCCCAGCCGCGCGAGGGCGGCGGGCCGGCCCAGCGGGTGGGCGGCGCCTGCCAACCCCAGCGGGGCGGCGGCGGCTGCCAGCCCCAGCGCTGCGGCGGCGGGGCCGGGCGCTGGTACCAGACCTGCGCCGGCGCCGGCCCACCCCAGCCGGGCTGGTAGTAGGGCTGTTCGTAGGCGCAGGCGGCGGTGGTCAGGGTGGCAAGGATCACGGTGGCAGCGGGAAGCAGGCGGATCATGGCGCATCTCCCTTTCATGGGAGGAAGCTGACCATTTCACCCGGGCAACGGCGCGGCGCCATGATGGCGACGGCGCGGCGGCGCGTGACGGATTGTGGCGAAACGCGACCCGCCCGCTTCAGCCTTCCTCGGCCGAAAGCTTCGCCACGGCGGCACGGTAGGTGGCGTCGAACACTGCATCCAGGGCTGGATTCACGCCGCGCAAACCGGCCGCGACACGGCCGGCCCAGCCGACATATTCGACGCGCCGCGCATGGATCCAGTTGGCCGGCGGACTGTCCGCGATCGCCAGCAGGTTCGAGATCTTGTCCGCGAGCTTGAGTTGCTTCGCCCCATCCGACTTCTTCGGCGCCTGGCTGACCTGCAGCGCCTTGCGGGTTTCCTTGGGCAGGTCCTTGTCGTCGGTCGCCTCGGCGACCAGGCCGGCGACCTCCGCCCCGAAGGCGGCGACCAGGTCGGCATGGGTGACCTCGGTGTCCTCGACCGTGTCATGCAGCAGCCCGGCCAGGATCACCGGCAGCGGCGCGCCATGGGTGGCGAGGATCGAAGCGACCTCGATGACATGGTTGACGTAGGGTTCGGCGGCCGAGCCCTTGCGCGCCTGGCCGGCATGGGCGCGTGCGGCGAACAATGTGGCGCGCAGGATCTCGGCGCCGGGGTCCGTGCTGGGTTTCATCGTTCCTCCAATGAGGGTGTCATAGCCTACCGCGCAAGGCGGAGGGCAACGGGATGTCGGATCGGATGGGCTGGCGCCGTCGCGGGCTGCTGCTCGCCGCGCCTTTGCTGGCCGCGCAGGCGCCGGCACCCGATGCGGCAAGGATCGTCGCCCAGTTGCGCGACGCACGGGCCATGCTCTGCGGCAATTGCAACAACGACCTGGAACGCGAAGGCGTCAACCGTCCCGCCCGACGGTCGATGATCGGGTCCGACAAGCTGATCACGGCGCGGGAGATGCTGGACGACGCCCCCGCCCTGCCCGGCGCGGCCACGGCGCAGCGCCACATCGCCCGCGCATTGGCCGATCTGGAATCCTGGGACGAAGCTGCCGCGATGCGGGCGATCGACGCGGCGATCACGGCCCTGCGGCGGCGACGCTGACGGGCAGCCTCAGCGCCGCCCCCCGGCCCGGAAGCAGGGATTCTGCCGCGCGAAGGCCTGCAGCGAGGGGGGGAGCGGTGCCACGCGATCGCCCGCCGCCAGTCGGGCGCGCCCATCGCTCGACCAGCGTGCCGGCGCGATGTCGGGGTTGGCGAAGGACCCGCTGACCCGCACCGGAATGTCGAGGGCGAAATCCGACGTCGTCTCGCTCTGGCTGCCGATCACCAGATCCATGCGCTTGCGGTTCAGGTCGAAGGTGGCGAGCCCGCTGATCGTGCCGGTCGCCGCGCGGATGCGCAGCGGCGCGGCCTCGCCACGCCCCCCGCGCACCGAGACGACGGCGAGCAGGCAGGTCATCGGCGTCTGGCCACGCGCGGTGCGGAACAGCGCGCGGATGTCGGTGGAGGCCATCTCGATCACCTCACGCGCGATGGACCCGCCGCGCATGGCGACCACCGCGCCGATCTCGGCCCGGCGCGTCGCCTCGTTCAGCGTCGCGCCTTCGGCGGTGATGGCGGTGCGGGCCTGCACCGGGCCCAGCAACGGAAGGGTGCGGATGCCGAAGGCGCGGCGCAGCGTGTCGATATTCGCATCGTTCAGCGAGGCCTCGGCCGTGATGCGGCCGCCGCGCGGCGCCGGCACCAATTCGCCCGAAGCCTCGATGCGGCCGCCATAGGCGGTCAGCGCCAGGGCCTCGACAGCGATGCGACCCGGCTTCGCTTCCGCGACGAAGCGGACATCGGTGGCGTCGAGCTGGGCGTAGCGGAAGCGTTGCGCGGTGGCCTCGGCGCGCAGTTCCGGGTCGGGGGCATCCGCTATGCTGAGCGGAATGTCGGCATCGCCGGCATCGCCGCCGGGCGTGGCAGATGGCGGACCAAAGATGCGATTGAGATCGAGCCGGGTGAAGTCGATGCGCGTCGCCACGCGGTCGGGCCGGCCATTCGCACCTTCCGTCAATTCTAGCAGCGGCGCGGCCAGGGCTTCCCCGGCCAGTGCGCCGGTGGCCTCCGTCAGGCGCCACAGATCGCCCTGATGGATGAAGGGACCGGCCAGGCTGACCGGCACGGCCGGGCCCGGCCCCGCGCCGGCCATGGTCAGGATCGCGCCGGGCGAGCGCGCCTCGATCGCCAGCCGCCCGTCCAGCCGATCGAAGTTGAGCGGGTCGCGGGAGGTGCCCTCGAAGGTCAGCACCGTCTCTGGTGCGGTGACTCGCAGCGGATAGGGGAAGGGTGTGGTGCCGTCGCGCAGCTGGTCTGGCGTGCCGAGCGTGCCCGACAGGGTGACCGGGACGGACTGGTATGCGCCCTCCATCCGCAGGGACAGCGGCTGGTCTGCGGCCGGCGCGGCGAGGGTGACGGTCGAGAGTTCGGAGCGCAGCGCCGCGCCGCTGCTGGTGCGGAATACCACCTGGCTGCGCGTCAGCCGCAGGTCGAGCAGCAGCGGCAGGCCGGAGCGGTCGGGTGGTTCCGGTGCGAAGGGCGTGGATGGACCGGCGGGGTCGCCATGCAGGCGCCAGTTGCGACGCCGGTCGGCAGTGCGTTCGAGCAGAAGGTCGAAGCCTTCCGCCTCGACCTGGCGCAGCACGACCAGGCCGCGCAGGAGGGGCATGATGTCGAGCACGGCGCGCAGGGATTGCAGCGTCGCCATGTGCGGCGCGGAGCCGCCCTCGATATTGGCGAGGCGCAGGCCGCGGACCTCGATGGTGGTGGTCAGGCCCGGGGTGACCTGTACGCTTTCGACGGTCACGCCGCGGCCGAGGGCGCCGGTCAGCCGCACGGCGGCGCGGGCGGCCAGGTCCATGCGCGGCAGGACGACGAACACCGCCGCGAGCGCCGCGCCCACCGCGAGCAGCGGCAGGGCGACAACGACGCCGAGGATGATCTTGCTGCGGCGGGTCATCGGCGTCGCCCTGCGGTTTGGGTTGAGGATAGGCGGCAGCAGTGGCGGCGGGGAAGCGCAGTGGATGCCGTCAGGGTTGCCACGACCGGTGATGATTTGGCGGAAAGCCCATCGCATCGGGCCGGCTGAGGGCCGTCCCGCTGCGTCCGGATCGGTCGAGGCGGGCGAAGCGCCAGCGCACGGTGCTTGTCCGGCGGCACACGGCTGCGGTCAGCCGCGCTCGCCGCGCCAAACGATGTTCCGGCCCGGGGCGTCGCATCCGCCCGCAAGCGCGCAGCGCGACCGCGCCCAAACCGTCATCGGTCGCCGATGCGGCAACGCGTGGCGTCCAGGCACGGGCTGCGGCTGCAGCCCGCCTGCCATCCGAGGGCCACACAAAGGCTCCTTCGGCGCTCGCCGCTGGGCGACCGACGAAGGGACCCGGTGGACGCCTTCAGGTATTCATCGCGTCGAAGAAGTCCTGGTTCGTCTTGCTGTACTTCAGCTTGTCCGTCAGGAATTCCATCGCGTCCTGCGTGCCCATCGGGTTCAGGATGCGGCGCAGCACCCACATCTTGGACAGCGTGCCGCGATCCACCAGCAACTCCTCCTTGCGGGTGCCCGACTTGGTGATGTCGATCGCCGGGAAGACGCGCTTGTCGGACAACTTGCGGTCCAGGATGATTTCGCTGTTACCGGTACCCTTGAATTCCTCGAAGATCACCTCGTCCATGCGGCTGCCGGTGTCGATCAGCGCGGTGGCGATGATGGTCAGCGACCCGCCTTCCTCGATGTTGCGCGCCGCGCCGAAGAAGCGCTTCGGGCGCTGCAGGGCGTTCGCATCCACACCGCCGGTCAGCACCTTGCCCGAGGACGGCACGACGGAGTTGTAGGCGCGGCCCAGGCGCGTGATCGAATCCAGCAGGATCACCACGTCGCGCTTGTGCTCGACCAGGCGCTTGGCCTTCTCCAGCACCATCTCCGTCACCTGGACGTGGCGCGTCGCCGGCTCGTCGAAGGTGGAGGCGACGACCTCGCCCTTCACCGTACGGGCCATGTCGGTGACTTCCTCGGGCCGCTCGTCGATCAGCAGCACCATCAGGAAGACCTCGGGGTTGTTGGCCGAGATCGACTTGGCGATGTTCTGCAGCATCACGGTCTTGCCGGTGCGCGGCGGGGCGACGATCAGCGCGCGCTGGCCCATGCCGATCGGCGCGATCAGGTCGATGACGCGATGCGTGTTGTCCTTGGTGGGGGACTTCGCGACGGATTCGACCTCGGGGTTCTCCATCTTCAGCCGGCGGTTCGGATACAGCGGCGTCAGATTGTCGAAGTTGATGCGGTGCTTGAGCGCCTCGGGCGGCTCGAAGTTGATGTTGTTGACCTTCAACATCGCGAAATACCGCTCGCCATCCTTGGGCGCGCGGATCTGGCCTTCCACCGTGTCTCCGGTGCGCAGGCCGAAGCGGCGCACCTGGGCGGGGGAGATGTAGATGTCGTCGGGGCCCGGCAGGAAGTTCGCCTGCGGGCTGCGCAGATAGCCGAAGCCATCGGGCAGGATCTCGAGCGTGCCTTCCCCGTAGATCGCCTGCTCATTCTCGGCGAGCGTCTTGAGGATGCCGAACATCATGTCCTGCTTGCGGAGCGAGGACGCGTTCTCGACGCCCACCTCCTCGGCGAAGGCGAGAAGGTCGGCGGGGCTTTTGGCCTTGAGTTCGGAAAGGTGCATGGGTGCTGGACGCGGTCCGTAGCAGGGGATTGGCCGGGACGTTCCCTAGGGCTGCATGGACGCGGATGTTCCGCGCGGTGCGGCCTGTTCGCCACGGATCGCGCCAAGGGATGGTGCGAAGGGCGAAGTCCCGAAAGGAAGGAAGGAAATTGGCGGCGCCTGGCGCGGAGCGCCCCGCACCGCGGGCGGGAAGCGCGCGAACCCTATGAAGCCCGGGGCCGCCCGTCAACCGCTGATGTGCGGGCCACCCGCATCATTTCAAGGGCGAGCCTGGCCGGTGGGCCCTGCCGGCGGCCAGAAGCCCGCCTCGGGCCGGGCGCGCACGACGGCAAGGCCGGCCGCCGCATGGCGGCGCCGGCCACCTAGAACGGCTTCGCGATCACCATCACCACGATCAGGATCAATGCCAGCGTCGGCACCTCGTTCAGCATCCGCCAGGTCCGTTCGCTGCGGGTATTGGCGTCGCGTTCGAAGGCCTTCCGCGCCAGGCCCAGGTCGTGATGGAACCAGGTCATGGCCAGCAAGCCCAGCATCTTGCCGTGCCACCACCCCGCCTTCCAATCGACCACGCCAGGCGTCAGCACCAGCAGCACGCCGAAGGTCCAGACCCAGATCATCGCCGGGTTCATGATGGCGCGCAGCAGGCGGCGTTCCATGACCTTGAACAGTTCCGACTGCACCGAGCCCACCGGCACTTGGCAGTGATAGACGAATAGCCGCGGCAGGTAGAACAGCCCCGCCATCCAGGCGAAGGCCCCGATCAGATGCGCCGACTTGATCCAGACATACCAGGGCGCCAGCGCATCGATCGTCACGCAGCCACGCCCTCGATCAGCGCGACGGTGCCGTCCGCCGCCGCCAGCCGCAGCGCCAGCAGCGGCGCGTAGTCCGCGCTGTCGTAGAAGCCGCGCAGCGCCGCCATGTCGGGGAATTCCAGGATCACGACGCGGTCGAGCCCCGGTTCGCCTTCCTTCACCTCCAGCGCCCCGCCGCGCACCAGATACCGGCCGCCGAATCGCGCAATCACGGCGGGCACGGCCTGGCGATAGGCCTCGAATTGCTGCGCGTCGCGGATCGTCAGGTTCGCGAGGAGATAGGCGGCCATGGCGTTTCCTCCGGTTGCGGCGGCGAAAGTCTTGGCGCCGCGCCACCTGCCGGGCAAGCGGAAGTCGCGGCCGGCAGGTGGGCGAGGCAGGCCCGCTATTGCCGCCCCAGCCCAAGGTCGCGCAGCAGCACGCGGTTCGCCTCGCTCTCCGCGGCGAATCGTTCGCGGAACTGCGCACCCGGCAGGAAGCGTGGCACGGATGCCAGGCGCTGCGCCGTGGTGCGGAAGCCCTCGCTGGCCACTGCGGTCTCGCAGGCACGCTCGATCGCGGCCGCCGCCGCGTCGGGAATGCCGGCCGGCGCGATCAGCCCGCCATGGGACGTCCCCTCCACGGGGAAGCCGAGTTCGGTCGTCGTCGGCACCTGCGGCAGATGCGGCAGGCGCTGCGCGCCGACCACCGCGATCGGCGTCAAGCCGGTCGACGCGGCGATGGACGATGCCTCCACGAAGGCCTGGATCTGCCCGCCCAATGCCGCCTGGCTCATCGGCCCGGCACCGGTGAAGGACACCATCAGCCCATCCACCCCCGCCTGGCGCAGCACCGCGGCCATCAGGATGTGCTGGGTGCTGGCGGCGCCCGGCGCGCCATAGACCAGCGCCTCCTTGCCGGTCCGCCCATGCGCGATCATGCCGCGGAAATCCTGGAAGGGTGCATTGCGGCCCAGGATGACGACCTGCGGATTGTCATAGACCAGGCAAAGGAAGCGGAAGCTGTCGAGCGAATAGGTCAGCGGGATCGCGTGCGGCTGCGCGGTGATCGGATTGTTCGGCGAGATGGCGATGGTGTAGCCATCGGGCCGCGCCCGGGCGAGTTCCGCCGAGCCGATCGTGCCCGCCGCGCCGCCGCGATTGACCACCACCACGGTCTGCCCCAGCGCGCGCGACAATTCCGGCTGGATGGCGCGCGCCATCAGGTCGGTATTGCCGCCGGGCGGATAGGCGGCGATCAGGGTGATGGTGCGGGACGGAAAGGCCTCCTGCGCCATGGCCGCGATGGGCGCGGCAACGGCGAGCAGCAGGGCAATCAAACGCTTCATTCTTGGTACCTCCCGGTCGGACCTCGGCAGACTGGCCTCAATCGCGGCGGGAGGGAACCGGCAGCGTCCTATGTCTCAGCGGCATTCCGCTTCCGGGTCGCGGCGGCCTTGCGGGCCGAGGCGCGTCGTTCGGCGGCAGGGCGCGACGCGGCTGCCGCACCGCCCAGCCGGCCGCCCTTGCGGCTGGAGACCGTGGTATCCGGCACGCCGCGGCCGCTGCCGGATCTGTTCCCGCCGCCCGATTCCTTGTTCACCGTGGCCCAGGCGCGGGCTTCCGCTTCATCGCGGTTGACGCCGCGCTTGACGTAGCCTGCTTCGATATGCGCGGCCTTGCGCTTCTGCTTGTCGGTGTAGGCGGACTTGTCCCCACGCAGCATGGCGACCTCCTCGGCATATGCCGGAGGAAACGCCGCGCCGCCTTCGCGGTTTCGCCGCTCGAGCGTCATGGCCGCAGGTGCGAATGCACCGAAGGTCTGACTCACGCGTCCAAACAACAGGTTGGAGCGCCATGGGTAAACGAAGGTGAACCCATCACGCTCTACGCCGCCGGAAGCCGGCCGCGCGCCCTGAGGAACGCACCGACCGAGGCCAGCGCCCGCCGGCCATCCTCCAGCCGTGCCGCCCACAGCATCCAGGCATGGATCATCTGCGGCCAGACTTCGAGCCGCACCGGCACATCCGCGGCGCCCAGCCGCCCGGCGATGCGCACCGCGTCATCCAGCAGCGTCTCCGCCGAGCCCACCTGCACCAGCACCGGCGGCAGGCCCGCGAGATCCGCATGCAGCGGCGACACCAGCGGATGATCCGCCGCCGCATCGCCGCAATAGGCGGCCGCCAGTTCCTCGAGGTAGCTACGATGGATCAGCGGATCGACCGCATCCTTGCTGTCCATCGACGCCCCCGTCATCGCCATGTCCACCCAGGGCGAGGCCAGCCAGGCGCAGCTCGGCAGCGGCCGCCCTGCACCGCGCAGCGATACCATCAGCGCCAGCGTCAGGCCGCCGCCCGCGCTGTCCCCGCCCACCGCGATGTCGGCAGGCGCGATGCCCTGGGCGACCAGTGCCTCGAACGCCGCGCGCGCATCGTCGAGTGCGGCCGGAAAGGGATGTTCCGGCGCCAGCCGGTATTGCAGCGCCAGCGCCCGCATCCCCCCAGCCTGGCCGGCGCGCGACGCCATGGTCCGATGGCTGACGATCGACCCCGAGCAATAGCCGCCGCCATGCAGGAACAGCAGCACGCGCCGTGCATCGACGCCGGGGGCCTCTGACCATTCGGCGGCAATGCCGGCGATGGTCGTCGGGATGAACGCGATTTCGGCCGGCGGCGCATCGGCTGCCGCCACTTCCTCGATCCGCGAGCGCCGCTCCGCCCATCCGATCGGGCGAGGGCGCCCTCCCAGCAGGGCACGGACAGCGTCGATTTCCGCCATGGCGATCGTGGTCCTGTCGCAACGGCCGGACCTTACGGGTGATCGGCCATGCGCGCCAAGCCGGCGCGCATGGCCGCTCCGGTCACAGCGCGTGCATCGGCGCCGCGACGGCCTTGTCCATCTCCAGCTTCGCCAGCGTGTTCCAGCCGCGCTCATATTGCGGCGGGATGGCGAGCACCGGCGCGCGGCCGAGTTCCACCGCCGCGCGCAGCGGCCAGTAGGGCTCACGCAGCAGTACGCGGGCCAGCAGGACCAGGTCGGCCTTGCCCTCGGCCAGGATGGCCTGCGCCTGGGCCGGTTCGGTGATCAGCCCGACCGCGGCGACGGGGATGTCCGCGCCCTGCTTCACCGCTTCCGCCCCCGGCACCTGGTAGCCCGGCCCGAGCACGATCTTCTGCCCGGCATCGAGCCCGCCCGAGGAGACATCGATCAGGTCGACCCCGAGCGCCTTCACCCGCCGCGCCAACTCGATGCTCTCCTCCGTCGTCCAGCCGCCTTCCACCCAATCGGTGTGGGAGATGCGCAGCGCCAGCACGATGTCGTTCGGGATCACCGCGCGGACGGCCGCGGCCATCTCCCGCACGAAGCGGGTGCGGCCCTCGAAATCCCCGCCCCAGGAATCGTTGCGGCGGTTGGAGATCGGGCTGCAGAACTGGTGGCCGAGATAGCCATGCGCGCCATGGATCTCGATAAAGCGGTAGCCCGCTTTCACCGACCGCTTCGCAGCCTCGGCGAAGGCGGTGATGGTGGTGGTGATGTCGGCCTCGGTCATCGCCTGCGGCACGGCGAAGCCCTCGAAGGCTTCGGCCGATGGCGCCATGGTCGTCCAGGACGGCACCGCCGGCCCATGCACCCAGGGTGCCGCGCGCGACGCCTTGCGCCCGGCATGGGCGATCTGGATGCCGGCGACCGATCCTGTCGCATTGACCGCGGCGACGATGCGAGCATGTGCGGCCATCTGCGCATCGTTCCAGATCCCGACATCGGCCGGAGTGATGCGCCCCTCGGGCACCACGGCCGAGGCCTCGGTGATGACCAGGCCGGCGCCGCCCACCGAGCGGCTGACCAGGTGCTGCATGTGCCAGTCGGTCGGCACGCCATCGTCGCGGCACGAATACATGCACATCGGCGACACGCCGATACGGTTCTTCAGCGTGACGCCACGCAGGGTGAAGGGCGAGAAAAGATCGCTCACGGGGCAGGACCCTCATTGTGGGATGGTGAGGACCATGGGGGCAGGCGCCCCAGCCGGTTCTCGAAGATGGCAAACCATGTAGGCTCGCCCGGCGCGCGCGGAAGGAGCAGCCCGCCCGCATCCGTGGCGAACCGCGACAACGTCACCGCATCGCGGACATTGCCGCCCACCGCCTCGACCCGGCCTGGCGCGACCCGCACCACGATATCGCAATGCATCGGCCGGAACCGGCCGCGTTCCGCGACCCGGTCCCGCCAGCCCGCCAAGGGGGACGCGGAACGGTCGGCGCAGACCAGGTCGCCCACGCGCGGCGCCCGGCCAGCCACATCATGCGGCACGAAGGGGGCGGTCGCCGGGAAGCGCTGCGCATCGGCAATCAGCCCGTCCAGGTAGAAGGCGTGGGCGGCGGAGGAGGGAAATTCCCGCCCATCCACCCCGGCACCACGCAGCACGAAGGAGATGAAGGCCGCAGACCAGGCCGGTTCCCGCCACAACCCCGGATCCCCGTCGCGATAGAGGACCCGGTTGCGCGCGATCGGTCCCGCGCCATCCGGCACGGCCCGCCAATAGGCCAGCACGCGCGGGAAGTTCGCCGGATCGGATTCCTGGCCGCGCGGCGGGGCGGCGGCATCCTGGCGACCCCAATCCTCCCATTCCGCCTGGGCAATGCGCAGCATGCGGTCCCGTGCGGCGGGCGGGTAGGCCAGCGGTGGTTCGGGCGGCGGCGGCGGGGCGGCGCAGGCGGCCAGCAAGGCCAGCAGGGCCATGGCAGCAAGGGTCGTTCGTCCCGGTCGGGCAGCCGATGGAGCAGGCCTGCCCCAAAAGCGCGAAGGTTGGAGGGGCGCTGCCCCTCCAAGCCACCCCGCCAGGAGCCAACGGGCTCCTGGACCGCGGGATTTTGGCGCTTTGCACGGGGGACAGCGTCTGGCCGGAGCAGAGCCAAGGATGGCCCCAAATTCCCCGCACCGAGCCGCGGTGTTCAGCCCCAAAACGGAGGTTTCCAAAGGCCTTAAGCCTTTGGTGGGGAGAGGTTCGGAGAGGGGCAAAGCCCCTCTCCGAGGCGCCACGGCGCCCGCGCTTCGCGCCAATGGGACCCTGCCATTCCAGACCTCCCCGCCAAAGGGCAACGGCCCCTTGGAATGCGATCTTTCGGCGCTTTGCGGCCGAGCCGGGATCGATGCCCGTGCGGGGGCCTGGGCCCGACAGGCTTCTTGCGGGTAGGGATCCGTTTCCTGCCGGGCGGCATGCGCCAGTATCCGCAGTCCGGTGGACCATCGCCATGGATTGCGCGGCGCCAGGCAGGGCGGATGTTCGTCAACCGCTACATGTGCATCGGGCACAAGGCGTCGCACCAGCATCAATGCTGCCCCCCGTGCCCGGCGCCGGACGATGGCATTCTGAAGGACCCCGTCCTTTGCCGGGAGTGGTCCGGACGGGGCAAAGCCCCTTCCGGTGCGTCCACCGCGCCCGTCCTCACCGCAGCGCCCCTTCCGGCGGCACCAGCGCCGCCAGCGCCGCCACCTGCACCGATACGCCGCCATCCACCACCAGCGCGTCGCCATCGGGGCGGAACCGTGCCTGCAGGAAGCGCAGCGCAAGGTCCGCCAGGAAGGCCAGGCGCCGCGCCTCGGCCTCGGGCATCGCCAGGGTGCCGGCGGCGCGCGCGGCCTGCGCCGCCCGCAGCGCGCGCAGCAGCATCGCCAATTCCTCGGTTCCCGCTGCCGGCGTGGTCGGCAGGGTGATGGTGTCGACCGGTCCGGGCAGGGTGATCAGCGCGAGGGCCGCGATGCCGCGCCGCAGGGCGGCGCCGGCCGCCTCCACACCATCCAGCGCCAGGCGTCGTGCGAGGGCCAGCAGCGCCGTCGCATGTTCCGCGATGGAAGCGCTTGCACCACCCGGTTCGCGGAAGGTGCCATCCGCGATCTGGGTCGCCAGCAGCCTTGCGGCCAGCGCGTCGATCTGCGCGCGATCATCGGGGTTGCGGGCGGCGCGGAACAGCACCTCGCTTGCCATCAGCGCATGGGCCAGTTCGGCGGGCGCGGTCTCGGCCTCGGAAAGGGCGGCGAGGTTCCGTCGTGCTGCCGCCGTCAGGATCGGCGCCTTTGCGGCGTCACCGAACAGCGCCTGCATCGCCAGCGCGGCGGCGATGCGTTGCCGCGGCGCGGCGCTGGCGGCATCGGCACCGCGCGGCGCCTCGAATGGGGCCTCGGTGCCGCGCAGCAGCAGGCGGTCCTCGCGCTGGGTCAGCGATTCACCTGCCGCCAGCCGCGTGCCGGCATAACGCGTCAACAGCCAGTGCAGCCGTTCTTCGGCCGGGCCACTCGCCTTCACGGACAGCAGCGTGGCGGGGCCGCGCGGCGTCAGTTGCAGGCACAGCGCGCGCGACGGCGTGCGCTGCTGGCGCGCGCCGAAGCCGGCCACCGGACCCTGCTGGATCGTGACGTTCTCGCCGGCCGGACTGGGGCGCTGCACCTCGCCGATCACCAGCGTGGCATAATCCACGCCATCGCCGGGGCTCATCGCGTCGCAGGCGGTGGTGATGCGCGGCCGGTCCAGCACCACGCCGGGCAGCGGTGTGAGCGTGACGGTCACGGTGACGACCGGCGTGTCGGCGCGCAGGTCGTAGTCGTAGCGAAGCCTCGCGAGTTCGCGTGGGCCGCCGCGGGTGAAGCGGCCACCGCGGCCGGACAGCACGCTCTCATGGTACAGGCGCACGCCGCCCTCGGCATCCTCGATGCCGGCGGCGACGATCGCGTCTTCCACATCCAGGCAGTGCCAGCGGCGCCGATACGCGAATTCGACCAGGTTGCCGCCATGGATCGCGGCCGGCGCGCCTTCAGTACCGTGCAGGTGCTGGCGTATCTCGCCGCGGAACAGATTGCCGGTGAACAGGTGGTGCGGCGTGGTGATTCGGAAGTCGCGCGGTGCGGCATCCTCGACCACCACGCGGGCCGGGCCGATCGCGCGCGGCGCCGGGCCAGGCCCGCCGGCCAGCGCGAGCAGCAACGCCACCGCGCCGTCGCCGCCGCCCAGCATGGGCTGGGCCAGCGCCTCGGCCGCCGCGGCATTGGCGGCGAGGTCGAAGACGCCGCCTTCGGGCTTCTGCGCGAAGGCCGGCGCGAACCCTTCGGGCAGCCGCGCCGGTGCGACGAAGCGCGCCAGGCCGCGCGCCAGACCACCCCGCACCGCATCCATGCCATTGCCACTCATCGCGCCCGTTCTAGCCGTGCTGCGCGGGGACGCGATAGGGTGGGGGGATGAACGCAACGGCATGCAACCTTCCCTTGCGCCGGGCGCGGCGCGGTTTCGCCGGCGGCGTGGCGCTGTTGGCGGCGCTGCTGGCCACGCCCGCCCGGGCGGAGACCGCAGACTGGCGATCCGCCGCGCCGCTGTTGCCGCTGCAGGGCGCGATCCGGCAGATCGGCACGCCGATCCCGATCGGCGGCGCCGGCTGGGGCCCCTGGCGTAGCATCTGCCGCGAGCAGACGCTGCGCCCCGGACGACCGCCGCAACGCGATTGCCTGGCGGTGGCCGAGGTGCGCCCCGAGCGCGGCGGCACGCGGTTGCTGCTGGTGCAGGACCGCACCGGGCTGCGCATCGCCGCGCTGCGCGGCACCGATGGACGCATCAGCGAATTCGCCGCGGTGCAACCCGATGGCAGCGCACCGCCACCGGATGAGGCGCGCGACGCGCTGCTCGTCGCCTGGCGGGCCCAATTCGCCACGCTCAGCCTGTCGGTCCGACAGATCACCGGGCGCGAAGACTTCGCCATGCGGGTCGAAGGTTCAACCCGCGGCGGTTCGTGCCGGGCGGAGGGTGTGTCGACCATTGCGCAACGCTCGGTGGTGGTGGCGCGCTGCGCGGTGGAACTCGCGGGCCGCCTGAGGGGTGGCGATTCGGACGCGCGGGTGGCGATCTTCGCCCGGGTCGCGATCGACGTGGCGACCGGGCTGGTCTCGGCGCAGGGCTACGCGACGCGGATCGAGACCTTCGCGGCGAATGGGCGGTCGAACGGGGTGGTGGTGACGCCGTCGCGGATCGTCCTGGAATAGCAACGCAGGCTTGCCGCCTGGCTGTCACGGTGGGTGACCGGAAAGGGGCTTTGCCCCTCTCCGGACCTCTCCCCACCAAAGGCCTAAGGGCCTCTGGACACCTCGATCTGGTGCCGGGCGCCGAGGTGGGGACCGCGTGTTGCGGACGCTTCAGGCACGATGGGGACTTTGTTTCCGGGCGCCGGGCCCATCCGCAGCGCCTCATGATGGCTGAACCGTCGTGCCGGGCCCCGGTTTCCCGCGGTCCAGGGGCCCGCAGGCCCCTGGCGGGGTGGCTTGGAGGGGCAGCGCCCCTCCAACCGTGTCCTACTTCCGCGTCGCCTCGTACCGCGCCTTGGTCTCGGCATTGGGCGGATACAGGCCGGGCAGCGGCACGCCGCGTTCGACCTCGGTCATGATCCAGGCTTCCAGCCGTTCCTGTTCCACCGCGGCGTCCACCACGGCATCCAGCAGCGCGGCCGGGATCACCACCGCGCCGTCCATGTCGGCAACGATGATGTCGCCGGGGATGACGGTCACGCCACCGCAGCCGATCGTCTCCTGCCAGCCGACGAAGTTCAGCGCGGCGACCGAGGCGGGCGCGACATAGCCCTGGCAGAACACCGGCAGGCCGGTGCCGATCACGCCGGCGCCGTCACGCAGCACACCGTCCGTCACCAGGCCGGCGACGCCCTTCTTCGCCATGCGGGCGCACAGGATGTCGCCGAAGATGCCGGCGGCGGTGCTGCCCATCGCGTCCGCCACGGCGACGCAGCCTTCGGGCATGTCCTCGATCGCGGCGCGGGTGCTGCGTGGGGAGGACCAGGAATCGACGGTGGCCAGGTCTTCCCGCGTCGGCGTGAAGCGCAGGGTGAAGGCGGGGCCGACGATGCGCTTCGCCTGGCCCGGCACGATCGGGCGCGACCCGGCGATGTAGCAGAAGCGCACGCCCTTCTTGAGCAGCACCGTGGTCAGCGTGGCCGTCGTCACGCCCTCGAGGGCGGTCTTCTGGGCGGGGGTCAGGGGCATGGCGCGACGGTCTCCTTCAACGTCGCCCGTGCATCGCAGGGGGCCGGGCCGGGGGCAAGGGGCGTGGGCGGCGGTTCACGAAATTAGAGCATGCTCGGTTCACATTCGTTCACCCATCACGCTCTAACCGATTGTTTGATCGGGTGATTCAGACCTCCGGTGCATTCGCACCTGCGACCATCACGCTCCAGGAACACAAGCGCGAGCGGCGCGTCGATCTCGGGCAGGATCGGGGGCGGCGCCCGCCGACCCTTTAGGCCGCCGCCGCCCGCCCACTGCCCCCGCGCAACCCGGCCAGCAGCGCCGGGATCGCCAGCACCGCCACCAGTGCCATCGCCGCGGCCTGTTCCAGATTGTCCGGCAGGCCGATGGTCGCCGCCCAGCGAGGGAGGTCGAACGGGTCGAGCGGCAGCATGGCCTGTTCCTGGAATTCCTGCACCGCCGCGGCGGCCAGCCGGGCAGCCATGACCAGCAGGAACACCGAGGTGCCGAGGAACAGCGGCCGCAGCGGCAGTTTCAGCGCAAGCCGCGTCAATGCGAACCACAGCGCCGCGAGCAGCGCGGCCGCCACCGCCATCCCGGGCAGCAGCGCGGCGGGGGATGGCGCGTCGCCCAGCAGGGCAGCGAGGAACAGCACCGTTTCCGCCCCTTCGCGGAACACCGCGAGGAAGCCGATTGCCGCCACGGCCAGGCCGACGCGCGGGGCGGCCATCGCCGCTTCGGTCTTGCGGCGCAGTTCCGCGGTCCAGGCGCGTGGGTCGGACCGCCTGGCTAGCCAGCCGCCGGTCCACAGCATCAGCCCGGCGGCCAGCAGGCAAACCACGCCTTCGAGGCGATCATCATGGGCGCCGTCGCGCCAGGCCATGAAGGCGGCTGCGGCGATCAGGCTTGCGGCCACGCCGGCGATGGCGCCGAAGCCGAGCGCGCGCCCCTGTTCCGGCGCCGCGCGTTGCAGGAAGGCGGCGAGCGCCGCGAGGACGAGGATGGCTTCCATCCCCTCGCGGAACAGGATCAGGCCGGCATCGAAGGCGTGAGCGGACATGGCGCGTACCTGTCGCGGTTGCGAAGCGTTCGCAATTTATGCCGGAAACGCGCCGGCCCGTCGCGTGAAACCTGCTTCATCCGTTCCGGCGGCAATGGCCTCGGTTCGCCTTCGCCTCCGCAATCCGGCCGGGACAGCGCGCCGGGGGCGCATCGCCTCCCGATCCACTGTCCGCGCCCTGCGCCCCCATCATCAGGGCGGGTGGCGTTGGACCGTGATCACGCCGGCCGCTGTCACCCTTGGCCCGACCGGGCATCGTCACGCGTCCGACCGATTCCGGCGAGGCGCGATCCGCTGACGTCGGGAGGCCGCAAGCCCCGCGGCAGGCCCGTAACCCGGGTCCGCCGGCCTGCGGCCTCACCCGATCACAGTATGAAGCGCGACAGGTCCGCGCTGCCGGCCAGGGGCGCGACTTTCCCGCGCACCATCGCGCCATCCACGCGCACCATTTCCCCGCCGCGGTCCGATGCGGTGAAGGACACATCCTCCAGCAGCCGCTCCAGCACGGTGGCGAGGCGCCGGGCGCCGATATTTTCGACGCTCGCATTGATCTCGGCGGCGAGGTCGGCGAGCGCGTCCACCGCATCGGCCTCGAAGTCGAGCGTCACGCCCTCGGTGCCGAGCAGCGCGGTGTATTGCTTGAGCAGGGAATGCTCCGGCTCGGTCAGGATGCGGCGGAAATCATCGCGCGTCAGGGCGGCGAGTTCGACGCGGATCGGCAGGCGGCCCTGCAATTCGGGCAGCAGGTCCGAAGGCTTCGCCAGGTGGAAGGCGCCGGACGCGATGAACAGGATGTGGTCGGTCTTCACCGGACCATGCTTCGTCGTGACGGTGGTGCCTTCGATCAGCGGCAGCAGGTCGCGCTGCACGCCTTCGCGAGAGACATCGCCACCGCGCACGCCGCCTTCGCCGGTGCGGGCGCAGACCTTGTCGATCTCGTCGAGGAAAACGATGCCGTTGTTCTCGGCATTGTGGACGGCGTCGCGCACCAGCGCATCCTGGTCCAGCAGCTTGTCGGCTTCCTCCTTGGCCAGGGCGATGCGCGCCTCGGCGACCGTCATCTTGCGCGGCTTCTGGCGCCCGCCGAACATCTTGCCGAGCATTTCCTGCATGTTCTGGAACTGCACGCCCTGCTGGCCTGGCAGGTCCATCATGCCGATCGGCATGCCGCCGCCGGCATCGGCGACCTGCACCTCGACCTCGCGGGTTTCCATCGTTCCTTCGCGCAGCATGCGGCGGAACTTCATGCGCGTCTCGCCGGAGGCTCCTTCGCCCACCAGGGCGGACAGCAGGCGTTCCTCGGCGGCGAGTTCCGCCTTGGCCTGCACGCCACGGCGCGCCTGTTCGCGCGCCATGGTGATGGACGATTCCACCAGGTCGCGGACGATCGATTCCACGTCGCGGCCGACATAGCCGACCTCGGTGAACTTGGTCGCTTCCACCTTCAGGAAGGGCGCATTCGCCAGTTTGGCGAGGCGCCGCGCGATCTCGGTCTTGCCGACGCCGGTCGGGCCGATCATCAGGATGTTCTTCGGCACCACCTCCTCGCGCAGCCCTTCGGGCAGCTGCTGGCGGCGCCAACGATTGCGCAGCGCGATGGCAACGGCGCGCTTGGCGTCCTGCTGGCCGACGATGTGGCGGTCGAGTTCGGAGACGATCTCGCGCGGGGACAGGTTGATGGATTCGGACATTGTTTTAACCCTCAGACGCCGGGCGCCGGCCATCCGGCCGGCTTGGCTTCGCGCCGTGCGCTGGCGCACCGGGCGGGACGGACAGGTTGGGCGCGGTCGCGCTGTGCGGTCCCGGATCGCTGCAGGCCGCGATCCGGGCGCGCTCCGTGGTGGGCGTCACGCTCAGCCTTCCAGGCTTTCAAGAACGATGTTGCCGTTGGTGTAGACGCAGATGTCGGCGGCGATCTTCATCGCGCGGCGGCAGATCTCCTCCGCATCGATGCCATCCACCGGCAGCAGCGCGCGCGCGGCCGACAATGCGTAGTTGCCGCCCGAGCCGATGCCGATGATGGCGTCTTCCGGTTCCAGCACATCGCCCTGGCCGGTCAGCAGCAGGCTGCGCTTGCTGTCCGCCACCGCCAGCAGGGCTTCGAGACGGCGCAGGTAGCGGTCGGTGCGCCAATCCTTCGCCAGTTCGACGCAGGCGCGCTCCAGCTGGTCGGGGAAGCGCTCGAGCTTCGCCTCCAGCCGTTCAAGCAGGGTGAAGGCATCGGCGGTGGCACCGGCGAATCCGCAGAGGACGCGGCCCTGGGCGATGCGGCGCACCTTGCGCGCATTGCCCTTCACCACCGTCTGGCCGAGCGAGACCTGGCCGTCGCCGGCCATGGCGACGCGGCCATCCTTGCGCACGCACAAAATGGTGGTGCCGTGCCACCCGAGGGGATCATGTTGTGAGGAGGTCATGGTGCGCCGAATGTGGGCGCGCCGGTGCCACGACTCAACCGGGGGGCGCTGGTCGATCGGTGACGCCGCCGGGGCGGTTCAACCCTCGGTGCGCCCCGTCGCCCGGCACGACCCGCCTGCGCGGTTACCATTCGGTAGGATTTGCAATGCTTTCCTGAACGGAGCCCAGAACCCCACGAGGCCCGCACCGCCATGCAGCCCATCATCGCGCCGTCGCCGGCAGGGCTTCCGGCCCAGGCCGCTTCCCTTCGCCACGCTGCCGGCGACCGCCGGGTCCACGAACGGGTGCCGCTGCGCCGCGGCGGCATCCTGGAACTGGCCGGTCGCCGGATCGCCGTGAACCTGCTCGACCTGTCAGCGGGGGGCGTGGCGCTGTTCGACACGGGCATCGATGCCGTGCCGGGCACGGCCGGCGCGCTGATACTCGATACGGCCCTGCTGCCGGTGACCGTCGCGGCGGTCTCGGACGGTCGGCTGCACCTGGCCTTCCAGGCGCTCTCGCCGGCGGCCGATTCGGTGCTCCGCCGGTTGCTGGGCGGCCCGCCGGACCGCATCCCGCCGGGCTGACGCAGGCCGCGGGCGCCATCGCCCGACCGCGGCGATTGCGGGACCGGGGGCGGGGGGCGTAGGAAGCGCCCCATGGATGGAAACGTTGCCCCCCCGCGCCGTGCCGAGATCACCCGGGAGACCGCCGAGACCGCGATCCGCGTCGCGCTGGACCTGGACGGGTCGGGCCGTGCCGAGATCGCGACCGGGATCGGCTTCCTCGACCACATGCTGACCGCGCTGGCGCGTCATTCCCTGGTGGACATGACCATCGCCGCCAAGGGCGACCTGCATATCGACTTCCACCACACCGCCGAGGATGTCGGCATCGTCATCGGCCAGGCGCTGCGGAAGGCGTTGGGCGACAAGCGCGGCATTCGTCGGTATGGCGCCGCGCTGCTGCCGATGGACGAAGCCCTGGCGGAATGCGCCATCGACATCTCCGGCCGGCCCTTCCTGGCGTGGTCGGTGCCCTTCGGCCGCGACAAGGTCGGCGAGATGGACACCGAGCTGTTCGAGGAATTCTTCCGCGCCCTGGCCTTCAACGCCGGCATCACCATGCACGTAACCTTGAAGGCGGGCACCAACGCGCACCACGTAGCAGAGGCCTGTTTCAAGGCCGCCGCGCGTGCCCTGCGGCAGGCCGTCGAGCCCGATCCGCGGGCGGGCGGCGCGATCCCCTCCACCAAAGGGGTGCTGGAGGCCTGACCATGCGCGTCTGGACAGTGCAGATCAGGCCGCCGGCACAAGGCACGCCGCCGCGGGTCATGCTGCTGCGGGATGGCTTCGCGTGGATCGCCCTGCTGGCCCCGCTGCCCTGGTTCCTGGCGCATCGGCTGTTCGCGCTGGCGGGGCTTTATCTGGCGGCGATGGTGGTGCTGGGCGTCACCCTGCCGCCGGCCGCCGTGGCGCCCCTGCTGCTTGGTCTGCACCTTTTCATCGGCTTCGAGGCGCGCGCCCTGCAATGCTGGTGGCTGGGCCTGCGTGGCTGGCGGACCGAGGCGGTGGTGATGGGGCGGGATGCCGATGCTGCGTTCCTGCAACTCGCGGCCTGGCGGCCCGATCTGGCCCATGCGGCAGTCTGAAGGGGGCGGGGATGGTGCAGCGCGTGGCGGTGGTGGATCCGGGGTCGGGCAACCTGGCCTCGGTGGTCCGAGCCTTCGAGAAATCGGCCGAGGACCATGACATTGACGCCGTGGTCAAGGTTGTGACGGCCGCCTCCGACCTGCGCATCGCCGACCGCATCGTGCTGCCCGGCCAGGGCGCCTTCGCCGCCTGCCGGCGCGGCCTCGATGCCCTGCCGGGCGTGGTGGATGCGTTGGAGGAGCGGGTGCGCGGCCATGGCGTGCCGTTCCTGGGCATCTGCGTGGGCATGCAGCTGATGGGCACGCGCGGGCTCGAACACGGCGAGACGCCGGGGCTGGACTGGATCCCGGGCACGGTGGCGCCGATGGACCCGCGCATCGACGGCGCGCCGCTGCCGCTGCCGCAGATGGGCTGGAACGCGCTGTCCTTCGAGGAAGGCTTCCACCCGATGCTGGACGGGGTGAAGCCCGGCGACCAGGTGTATTTCGTTCACTCCTACGCCTTCGAGGCGGAAGAGGCGGAGGATGTCATCGCCACCACCGACTACGGCGGTCCGGTGACCGCGATCATTGCGCGCGGCAACCTCGCCGGGCTCCAGTTCCACGTCGAGAAAAGCGGCCCGATCGGGCTCGCCATGCTCGCCAACTTCCTCCGGTGGGAACCTTGAACGCATCCGTGGCCGTGCAGCCCCCGCGGGACATCGCCGTCGAACGGGCCGAGCGCCTGTCCGATGCTGACCTCGCCGACCTCGCCGAGGCGACGGATGCCGCCATCATCGAGGGCGGCGGCTTCGGCTGGGTGGAACCCCAGGGCCGCGCGGCGCTGGAACGCCATTTCCGCGGCGTGCTGCTGGTGCCGGAACGCGAATTGTTTGTCGCCCGGCTGGATGGCCATGCGGTCGGGTCGGCCCTGCTGGTCCGCCCGCCGCGCAACAACGAAGCCCAGGCCTTCGCGGCGACGCTGACCCACGCCTACATCGCGCCCTATGCGCGCGGCTTCGGCCTGGCGCGGCTGATGGTGTCGAAGGTCGAGGAACGCGCAGCCGCGCTGGGCCATCGCGTCATCAACCTCGATGTGCGGGAGACGCAATCCACCGCCATCGCGCTGTTCGAGACGCTGGGCTACCAGCATTGGGGCACGCATCCCTTCTATGCCCGGGTGCGTGGCCAGACGGTGGCCGGGCGCTTCTACATGAAGACGTTGGAACCGGGACGCGGGCGCAGCACGGGTACGCTGATCGACGGGGCGGCCTGATCGCGGTGGCGAAAGGCGGCGCCGCGCCGGCTTGTCGCGGCGGGGCGAAGGCGGGGGTGATCATCCCATGCTGATGTTCGGCGGGCTCGTGCTGCTCGCCGCCATGGCTTGCCTCGGCTACGGGCTGGCGGCGCTGCGGCTGGCCGAGCGGCTCCGCCCCGGCCTCGGGCGCGCGGTCACGGTCGGGGATCTCGGCCTGCTCGGCTATGCGGTGCTGGGCCTGCTCGCCACCATGCTGCATGTGTTCGTCCCGCTCGGCGGCGTCCCGGCGGCGGCGGCCTGCCTCGCCGGGATCGGGCTGCTGCTGGTGCAGTGGCGCGGCCTGGCGCGGCAATCAGGGGCCTTCGGCTGGCGCATGGCGGCGACGCTGGTGCTGCTTGTGGCGGCCTGCCTGAGGCTCGGCGCCATGATCCCGGGCTCGACATCCGGGCATTTCGACACCGGGCTGTATCATCTGCAGGCGGTGCGCCAGGCGATGGAATTCCCGCTGATCCTGGGCAGCGCCAACATCCACATGCGCTTCGGCTACAATTCGTCGGTCTTCCCCACCGCCGCGCTGCTGTCGGGCGGGCTGCCGGGGCTTGCCGGGGCCATCACCACCAATGCGCTGATGATGGTCTTCGTCATCCTGGCGGTGGCGCAACGCGCGCTGTCGAGGGGCGACGGCGCCGGGCTGCGCTCGACCCTGTTCGGCCTGCTGGCGGTCCTGCTGGCGCTGTTCACGCCGCTGCTGATCCTGCGCGTCTGGGCCGGCACACCGAACAGCGACATCCCGAGCGCGCTGATGGCGCTGTATGCCTTCCACCTGGCGCTGCGCCTGTCGGACCTGGGCGGGGTCGTCGATGCGGCGGCCGAACGCGGCGGCACGGCGGCGCTGCTGGCCGTGGTGGTGGGGCTGGCGGTCACGCTCAAGCTCTCGGCGCTGCCGGTTGTGTTGCTGATGCTGCTGCCGCTGCTGGCCTGGCGGCGTGGCTGGATCGGCGGGCGGGATATCGGCCTGGGTGTCGGCGGCGCGTTGGCGATCGGGCTGCCCTGGCTGGCGCAGGGCATCGCCACCTCGGGCTGCCTCGCCTATCCGCAGCCATCGACCTGCCTGCCGGTGCCCTGGCGGATCAACATCACCGTCGCGCAATCCGACATGGACTGGATGCGGGCCTGGGCGCGCCGGCCGGATGCACCGCCAGAGCGCGTGCTGGCGGACTGGTCATGGTTCCCCGACTGGATCGCGCGGCTGGACCAGGAGCCATCGCGCGTGACGTTCCTGCTGCTGGGTGGCGTCGTCCTGGTGCTGCTGGCGGCGCGTCTGCTGCTGGGGCGGCGGCTGGTGATCGTGGCGGACCTGCTGCCGCGCGCCGCCCGGCGGGACATGCTGCTGCTGCAGGCGATCGCGGTGCTGGGGATCGCCTTCTGGTTCGTCACCGCGCCGCTGGTGCGGTACGGGCAGGGCTGGCTGGTGCTGCCGCTGCTGCTGGCCATCGCCCAGGCCGCGCCGGTGGGCTGGGGTGGCAGCAGCCCGGCTGCGGGGGTGTGCGCCATCCTGGCGCGGCCGCGCTGGCGCACCGGCGCCGCATTGGCCCTGGCTGCGGCGACAGTGGTCTCCCTGGCGGGCCAGCCGCTGCGCCGGCTGCTCGACACCCGGCCGGTGACTGTTCCCGAGGTCGCGGTCGCCCGGCATGGCGACCTGGCGGGCATCCCCATCCATGTGCCGCGGGACGGTGGCCAATGCTGGGATGCGCCGCGGCTGTGCACGCCCAATCTGCGCGACGGGCTGGTCGCCACGCCGTTCCTCTGGAGCTGGATGGTGCGCGATCCGTCGTGATGGCATGGGCGCCGCCCGTCTGCGTGAGGCTTGGAGGGGGCTTGCCTCTCCCGGACCCACCCCACCAAAGGCCAGCGGGCCTTTGGAAACCGTCACCGGGCGCGGACATGGTGCGCGGGATGGGTGCGCGGCGTCGTCGCCGGGCCCGGGCTGCGTTCACGGATCGCACCTGGTCGCGGTTTCCAACGGTGTTGCGCCCTGAGGGGCGGGGGCATGGCCACGGGCGGAGGCGGCAAGGCCCGGTCCAGCCGGCCGTGGTTGACCAGGCCGCGCTCGCGTCGGGCGTCGTCCTGGGAACCGTCCCGCCGGGGTCCTGCGCGTCCCTGGTGCCAGGCGCTGTGCGCCCCAACCGGCGGGCCCGTCGTCCCTTTCAGTCCACCCGTGCGCCCGACGCCCGGATGATCGGCGCCAACCGCCGTTCCTCTGAGGCGCGGAAATCGGCAATCTGTTCCGGCGTGGTCCACCACGCGGTCGCGCCCTGGTCGAGGTATTGGCGTTTCAGATCATCCGATTCCAGGGCGCGGCGGGCCAGCGCCGACATGCGTTGCACCACGGCGGGCGGCAGGCCGGCCGGGCCGCAGATACAGGTCCAGGACGACATGTCGTAGCCCGGCAGCGTCTCGGCGATCGAAGGCGATTCCGGCACCACCGGGCTGCGCTGGGCCGAGGTGACGCCGAGCGCGCGCACCCGGTTCTCCTTTGCCTGCGCCAGCGCGCCGGGGATGTTGTCGAAGATCATGTGCACCCGCCCGGCGATGATGTCCGGATAGGCCGCGGCGCTGCCGCGATAGGGGACATGCGTCATCTCCACCCCCGCCATGGCGCAGAACAGCGCGCCGGCGATGTGCAGCGTGGTGCCCGCGCCCGCGGACCCATAGGAGTATTGGCCCGGGCGCGCCTTCAGCAGGGCGATCAGTTCCGGCACCGAGCGCGCCGGGATATCGTTGTTGATCACTAGCAGGTTCGGCAACTGCCAGATGCCGGTGACCAAGGTGAAGTCGCGCTGCGCGTCGAAGGGCATGCGGGCGTACAGCGTCGGCGATATGGCGTGGGAGGCGATGCCGCCGAGGCCGATGGTGTAGCCGTCCGGGGCCGATTGCGCGATCGCCTGGTTGCCAACCAGGCCGCCCGAGCCGGTGCGGTTCTCGACGACGAATTGCTGGCCCGACAGCTCCGACATCTTCTGGCAGATCTGGCGCGACAGCGTGTCGGTGGGGCCGCCGGCGGCATAGGGGTTGATGTAGCGGACCGTCCGGCTGGGCCAGGCGTCCTGCGCGGCCGCGAGGCGCGGCGCGGCCAGGATGGCGGCGGCCGTCCCGAACAGGGCGCGGCGGCGCGGGGTGTAAGGCGGCATGCTCATGTCCTCCCTTGGCCGTCGTTGCGGCCGGTTGAGGCAAAGCCTAGGACAACGGCCGGGCCGGGCGCGAGATGAAACGCCGCCTTGCCCGCTTTGTTTGCCCCCCCTGGCCCCGCGTGCTAACCGCGCCGCCATCCTTCCGGCGCGCCCGGCGCGCCCGATACCATGAGGCTCCGCCATGTCCGACCAGCCGATCCCGCCCAATGGTTCCAATGGGGGCGTCAACGGGGGTGCCAACCCCGCCACCGGCCCGGTGGTCCTGAACCTTCAGTTCACCAAGGACCTGTCCTTCGAGGTGCCGGGCGCGCCCGAGATCTACCTCAACATGCGCGACGCGCCGCGCATCGACATCGCGCTCGACGTCCAGGCGCGCCGCCTGCAGGACGGGCAGGAGACCTATGAGATCTCCCTGCAGATCCGCTGCGACGCCAAGACCACCGACGGCAAGACCGCCTTCATCGCCGAGCTGGTCTATTGCGGCATCTTCACCCTGAACGGCGTGCCCGGCGAAATGCTGGAGCCGGTGCTGCTGGTGGAATGCCCGCGCCTGCTGTTCCCCTTCGCCCGCAACATCCTGGCGGATGTCACGCGCGACGGCGGCTTCCCGCCGGTACTGCTGGCGCCGATCGACTTCGTGCAGCTGTGGCAGTCGCGGCGCGGCCAGCCGTCCAACGTGCCGGTGGCGAACGCCTGAAGCAGGGCTCGGCCTTGACGCGGGCACCCCCCGCGTCATCTGGGGCGACATAATGACCAAGCGCCGCGTCGCCATCGTGCTGTTCAACCTGGGCGGCCCCGACCGCCCGGAAAGCGTGCAGCCTTTCCTGACCAACCTGTTCACCGACCCGGCCATCCTGCGGGTGCCTGGCTTCGTGCGACCCTGGCTCGGCCGCTTCATCGCCTGGCGGCGGACCAAGCCGGCGCAGGCGAATTACGCCGTCATCGGCGGCCGTTCGCCGCTGCTGGAACTGACCGAGGACCAGGGGCGCGCGCTGGACGCCGCCCTGGCCGACGACCAGGCGATGGAAGCGCGCTGCTTCGTTGCCATGCGCTACTGGCATCCGTTGTCGGACGCCGCCGCCCGCGCCGTGCAGGCGTGGGGGCCTGACGAGGTGCTGCTGCTGCCGCTGTATCCGCAGTTCTCGACCACCACGACGGGCAGTTCCATCACGGCCTGGGACGACGCCTGCCGTGCCATCGGCCTCGCGGTGCCGACCACCACGCTGTGCTGCTGGCATTCGCATGGCGGCTTCGCCGCGGCCACCGCTGCGCTGGTGCGTGGTGCCTACGCCAGCGCCCGCGCCGCGCTGCCGGGCGATGTTCCGCTGCGCGTGCTGTTTTCCGCCCACGGCCTGCCCGAGACCATCGTCAAGGCTGGCGATCCCTATCAGTGGCAGGTCGAGCAGACCGTCGCCGCCGTGGTCGGTGACCTCGGCGACATCGCCGGGCTGGACCACACGGTTTGCTATCAATCGCGCGTGACGCCGCAGGTCTGGATCGGCCCGTCCACCGAGGCCGAGATCGAGCGTGCCGCCCATGACAAGGTGGCGCTGCTGGTCTGCCCGATCGCCTTCGTGTCCGAGCATTCGGAAACCCTGGTCGAACTGGATGTGGAATACCGCGAGGTGGCGGAGAAGCTCGGCGTGCCGGGGTATTTTCGCGTGCCGGCGCAGAACAGCGACCCCGCCTTCATCGCTGCCCTGGCGGAGCTGGCGCGCGGCGCCCTGGGGTCCGGCCGCGCACTGTGCTCCTTCGCCGGCGCGCGGCAATGCCCGAAGCAGCACGGCGACTGCCCGCATGCCCGCGCACGCGTGACGGCCGCCGCCGCATGACACCGCGGGCCGTGCTGTTCGACTGCGACGGCGTGCTGGCGGACAGCGAGATGGTGGTGAACGCGCTGGTCGCGGACCAGCTCACCGCGCTCGGCTGGCCGATGACCGCGGTGCAGTCGCGCGAGACCTTCCTCGGCCTCGCCCTGCCGGACATGGTGCCGCGCATCGAGGCGCGCGTCGGCCCGTTGCCGCCGGGCTGGGCGCAGGAGATCTCGGCCCTGCTCGCGCTGGAGATGACCGAGCGCACGCCGGCCATGCCTGGTGCGATCGAAGCCGTGCGGCGCGTCGCGGCGGCCGGCATCCCCGTGGCCGTTGCATCGAATTCCGCCCGCGCCGAGCTGGCGGCGAAGATGCGCGCCCTGGGCCTCGCGACGGTGTTCGGCGAACGCGTCTTTTCCTTCGAGGATGTCGACCGGCCGAAGCCGTATCCCGACATCTACCTGGCGGCGGCGGCGGCCTGCGGCGCGGCGCCGCAGGATTGCGTGGTGGTCGAGGATAGCGTGCCCGGCGTGCGGGCCGGCATCGCCGCAGGCTGCCGCGTGCTGGGCTTCGCGCATGAGACGCCGCGCGGGGTGCTGGCGGTGCATGGGGCCGAGCCGTTCGGGAGCATGGCGGAGCTGGACGGGCTTTTGGGAATTTAGAGCGTGATGGCCGCAGGTGGACTCACCGGAGGCGTGTATCACGCGATCAAACAAAGGCACGGAGCAGGAGGCGTGAGCGGAAGCGAACGGATCCTGCTCCAGGGGGATTGCCGGAAGGGCGCCGCCCCCTCCGGAATGCCTCACCCTTCCGGGCACCCCACGACCACACGCTGCAACGTCCGCACGCCTTCGGCCGTCTGCGTCCACCGCGCATCCGACTGCGGCGGGTTCAGCAGCCGGGCGGCCTCGCCCAACTCCGTGCACCGCTGGTCTTCCGCCCCGCAGGAGACGGACACGCCGATCATTCGCGCGCTGGCGCCGTGGAAGCGGGCGCTGCTGTTGCCGGGGGCGTCGCGCAGCAGCGTGTCGGCCTCGGCGCGCATCAGGTCGTTGTCGGGGCAGATGCTGGCGCGCGGGGTGACGGCGCGGCGGTCGTACAGCGCGGCGAGCAGTTCCTCCCGCCAGGCGTTGCGTTCGGCCTGGGTGTTGGCGCCGCTGGCGGCGAGGGCTGCCTGCCCGGCGGTCACGGCGCAGTCGCGATAGGCCTGGCGTTGTTCGGCCGGCACGGTCGCGGCCTGGCGGCGGCAGGCGCGGGCGCGCAGTTCCTGGGCCTCGGCGCAGGGCTTGTCGGCGGCGCCGGTGCAGGCGGCCACCGGTTCCTGGGCGACGGTGTCCCACGCACCCTGGGCCGCAGCGGTGGACATGCGGGTCAGTTGCGCGACGGCGAGGTTGGCACCGGCGCCCGCCGCCGCCCCCGCGACCTGCCCGGCGGGCCCGCCGACCGATCCGGCGACAGCGCCCGCGGCGGCCGCGCCGGCCACGCTGCCGGCCGCGGCGCCAGCCGCGCTGGTGGCCTGTTCGCAGCCGGCCAGCAGGCCAAGGCACAGGACGACAACAACGGGGCGAACGGGCGAACGGCGAACCGGCATGATGTCTCTCCTGCTGTAGGCGCAGGCTAGGCTGAAATTGAGGTCAGGTCATACCGGCGCGACGTCGGTCCTCGGCGTTGTTCGCGCCTAGAGCAGATCGCGTTCGGATGGAATCATCCGGACGCGTGAAGATGCTCTCAAAACAATGGGCTGGAGCATGTGGCGTGAGTGCATGCGAACGCAGCATGCTCCCGAGCAGATCGCGTTCGGATGGAATCATCCGGACGCGTGAAGATGCTCTCAAAACAATGGGCTGGAGCATGCGGCGTGAGCGCGTGCGAACGCAGCATGCTCTAGGTCCCGGCACTGTCCCGAGCCTGCGGGCTATCGATGTGGGCGGCGGCAGCAGGCCGCAGCGAAATGCCGATATGCACCGAAGCGTGCCTTGCGGAAACGACCCCTATTCCGGTGCGAAGAGCCGGAAGCTGGACAATGCGGCGGGCAGTGGCACCGGGCGAAGCCAGGCCGGCGCCGCGCCGTCCCGGACCAGGGCCAGGAGGCTATCCGGCACCACCACAAGCCCCGGCGCTTCAGCGCAAAACAGCAGCAGCGCGACCTGGCGCCGATGCAGCACGGCGCGCGCGGCGGCCTGGTCCGTCGTCGAGAAAACGGTCAGCGTGTCCGCCAAGGCCGGGCCGGCACGATGATAGGGCCCGGCGACGGTGTGATAGGGCGCGCGCCAGGCAATCTCCGGCCCCAGGAAGATGTCCGAGGCCATCAGGATGGGCGGTGGCCCGCCCGGCGTGACGCCAGGTTGCGCCGTGCCCAGCCAGCGGGCCATGGCGGTCCCGTCACAGCCTGCCTCGCGCGCCTGCCGCCCCGGTCGCAGGGCCTCACCGGCAGGGGAAGGGCTGGCAAGCGACATCAGAGGCAGACCCAGCAGCCCGAACAGCAGCCCAGCCGCCAGAACCGCGCGCATGGCCTCGGTGCGCGGCCAGGGGGCGACGAGCAGCAACCCGACCATTCCTGCCCCGCCGACGGCCGCCGGCACCGCCAGGTCGAGCGTGAATCGCCGTGCCGCAAAGGCCGCGATCAAGGTGACCGTTAGCGCCATTGCAATGGCCAGCCCCGCCGGCCACCGCCCGTCACGCCGCCAGGCCGGGGCAGCAAGCAGGATCGCGATGATCGCGATCACGGGCGGCCCGCCCATCGTCGCGAGCGTGACACCAAATCCGTCATCGCCGAAGGGCGCCAGGGGTTGCATCTCCTGAACGGCGGGCAGCATCGCGCTGGCCGAGGTCGCGTCCGCCTGGGCGAGCGAGGCGAGCAATGCACGCGGAAACAGGAGCAGCAGGCCCGCCAGGGCGATGCCGGCGGCGGCCGCGCAGACGACGGCACGGCGCATGCGCGGCCAGGCGCCGACCCGGGCAGCGACCAGAAAAACCGCGGTCATCAGCAGCGCCAGCACGAGATGATGCACGGAGACGCGGTCATAGGCGACCTCGAACCAGCCATGTGGCGGCCGTTCGACCAGGATCGCCATGACGACCGTGGCCGCCGCGCCAAGTCCCATGCGCATGCCTTGCAAGGCAAGCACGCGACCATCCACTGCCAGGGTCGCGGCGACCCCGGTCGCCAGCAGCATCGGGGCGGCGCCCAGCAGCACTTCCGGACTCACCCAGATGCCGGCGCCGAAAGCGATTCCCGCCGCCATCGCCGCCCGTGCCGTGCCGCCCGGGGACAAGGCGCGGAGTGTCGCCCCTGTCCCGACGGCCAACGTCAGCAGCATCAGCGCGTGATGGTCCGAGCGGCCGGCGATGCTGTACATTGCCGCGCCGGGCGTCGCGACCATCAGCAGCACCGCATACCAGGGCGCCCTGCCGGGCCAAAGACCGCGCGCCGCCCATGCCGCGGCGATCGCCGCGAACAGATGCAGCACCGGAGAGACGAAGACGCCGGCAATGAAGATCGCCCGCCGAGGTTCGATACCGCCCAACCATTCCATGGCGAGCGCCGGCAGCAGGATCAGCAGGTCGAGCGGTCGGGTCCAGTGCAGCGGCAACCCCTCGGGCGCCATGACCGCGAGGGTCACGTCATCGAACCAGCCGGCGCCCATCCGCAGTTCAAGCACGCGGGTGAGCCGCAGATAGGCATCGGAATCCGCCAGCCGGCCGTGGGGCAGCGAGGCATCCGGCGCTGCGAATGCGCCGAGGTTCATCGCCGTCACGGCGATGACGGCGAACAGGATAAGCGGAAGGCCAATGCGGGCGGGCGGTTCGGGCGGCATCGGCGGGCGGGCGTCCTTTCTTCTCTTCCGCACGGCATCGGGTGTGCGCGGTGGCGGCGCGTCGCGTCAAGCGCGGCGGGCCGTGTGAGCGCCGGCTGCACCGGCTTGCCCGCCCGCCCCCCGCGCGCCACGCTGCCCGCCTTCCAGCGAGGGCAGAACCATGGCGCGCCACCAGCTTTTCGTTCGTCTCGGGCAGACCCGCTACCGCATCGAACGCCCCTGGGGGGAGGTGCCGAAGGGCTGCGGCGTGCCTTCCGATGTCGCCTGCGACGCCGAAGGCCGCGTCTATGTGCAACTGCGCCAGGACCCAATGGCCGATCCGGAGAACCCCGCCGTCGTCGTGCTCGCACCCGATGGCCGCCGGATCGACGCCTGGGGCGGGGCGGAGGTGGCGGATGGACACATGCTGTCGGTCCATCCGGATGGCCGCGTCTTCGTGGTGGATCGCGACGCGCAGGAGATCATCGTCTTCTCGCGCGATGGCAAGCGCCTGGGCGGCATCGGCCGCCGCCACTATCCGGGTGAACCCTTCAACGCGCCGTGCGACGTCGCCTTCGGCCCCGATGGGTCGATCTACGTCGCCGATGGCTACGCCGCTTCCGTCGTGCACCGCTTCAGCGCCGAAGGCACGCCGATGGGGAACTGGGGACGCGAGGGCACCGGGCCCGGCGAATTCTCCACACCGCATTCCGTGTGGGTGCTGCCCGATGGGCGCGTGACGGTGGCGGATCGCGAGAACAACCGCGTTCAGGTCTTCACGGCGGACGGTTCATGGCTCGACGACTGGTATGGAAACCACAAGCCGATGAGCGTGCATGGCGCGCCGGCCGGCGGGCTCTATGTCACCGACCAGGTGCCGCAACTGTCGCTGCTGGGGCCGGACGGCACGATCCTGGGGCGCTGCCGACCGGTGCTGAATGGGGCACATGGGATGTGGTGCGGGCCGGATGCGTGCATCTACCTGTCGGAGCAGAATCCGTCGCGGCTGACGCGGCTGGTGCCGGTGGCGGAGTGAAGGTCGGGGGAGAGAACTCCCCCGATCCCCCTCCTTTTTCTGTCTTTTGGGGACTGACCGGCGGTGCCGGCGCCAGGGATCAAAAAACGGAGGGGGATTCGGGGGAGGTGTTCCTCCCCCGCCTTTCTTTCATTCAGCCCAGGACGACCTTCCCTGGATCGCCCAGCGCCCATCCTTGAACGTCACGATATAGAACGACTTGTACGACCCGATCAGCGAACCATCCGGGCGGAAGCGGCTGAACTGCACGCGGAAATGCACCTTGTTGGGGCCGGCATCGACCAGTTCCACATAATCCCAGCCGCTGCGCGCCCATTCGCGAGCCTGGCCCTTGCGATCAAAGACGATGGAGCTGAAATCCTCCGGCCTCTCGAAGATGGTGACCTTGCCGCTGTGGAAGCGCACATGCGGGAAATGGTACCAGCGCGTGCGGATCGCCTCGGCATCCTCGGCGCTGAAGGCCGCCATGAAGCCGTCCATGGTGGCGCGGGCGGCGGCGATATCGGTCTCGCTCATGTCGATTCGGTTCCGTGCACGGCGACCCAGGTGTCGAGTAGCATGTCGCGGCGCCGCGCGAACAATGCGCCCCATTTGGCGCGCTGCGCCTGGTCCGGCCCGGCGGCGGCGCTGTTCCAGAAGCGGCTCTGCTCCCAATGCGCGAGCGACGGGTACCAGGTCATCAGCAGCACATGGGCGGGGTCGGCCTCCGCGCGGTCCTGCCACAGGCCGAGCGGCTCGCTGCCGGTATCCCCCTCGAAGCCGACCCAGGCCTCGGTGGTGATGGCGACCATCTCGGCCACATGCTGCGGCGGCAGGATGAACCAGCGATGCGTCACGATCCCGCCGCGTGCGGGATCGAGCGGGGTTTCCCCGCGCGTCAGGATGGTCAGCACACGCGTGGTCAGCGACGCCACATCGGGGTCGTTGATCTCGGGCGCCATGGGCGGTTCGCCGGGCCACAGGGAAACGCGCGTGACGCGGTTCATCGACGGGCCGATCTGCGCCCGCCACAGGCCGAACATCCGCCCGCCAGGCACGGCGCTGAGCTTCGCCTGAAGCGCGGCGGCGCGGCGCGGGCGCGCGTTGAATTCCTCGAATCGCAGCAGGGTCATGCGTGTCAGCTCTCCAGCGTCAGCCCGGTGCGGGCGATGATGTCGCGCCAGCGGACGCGCTCGGCGGCGAGGAAGGCGCGGAACGCCTCCGGGCCCAGGAAGGCCGGGTCGAAGGCGAGGACGCGCAGCCGCTCCGCCGTGTCCGGTTCCGCCAGGATGCGGCCCAGCAGCGCACCGGTCTGGTCCACGAAGGATTGCGGCACGCGCGCGGGGCCGGACAGCGAGTAGAAGGCCGAATGGTCGTATTGCGGGAAGCCGGCCTCGATCATGGTCGGTACGCCAGGCAGGTCCGGCTGCCGGATGGGGCCGGTCACCGCCAGGACGCGCACGCTGCCTTCCCGCAGCAGCGGCAGCAGGCCGCCGGCCGATACGGCGTAGAATTGCAGCCGTCCCGCCACCAATTCCTGCAAGGCCGGGCTCGCGCCGCGATAGGGGATGTGCTGCATCTCCAACTGCTGCCCCTGGCTCATCATCTCCCCGATGACATGGGCCAGCGTGCCCGGCCCCGCCGAGCCGTAGTTCACTCGCCCCGGATTGGCCTTCGCCCAGGCGAAGAACTCGGCGACGGTGCGCGCCGGCACCGAGGCATGCACGGCGATCGCGTACCAGGAGATCACCAACCGGGCGATCGGCGCGAAGTCGCGTTCCGGGTCATAGGGGATGCCCCGGCGCAGCATCGGATTGCGCACCAGGGATGAATCGCTGCCGAGGATCAGGGTGCTCCCATCCGGTTCCGCCGCAGCGCCGGCCTGCATGGCGAGGTCGCCGCCCGCGCCGGGCTTGGCTTCCACCACCACGGCCTGGCCGGTCAGGGCGGTGATGCGCGCCCCGATGATGCGGGCGAGCGCATCGGTCGCGCCGCCGGTGGCGAAGGGGGTGATGATGCGCAACGGTCGCTGCTGGGCATGCACCGGAGGTGCAAGCAACAGCGCCTGCGCGGCGAGCAGCAGGGCCCGGCGGCTGGACATGGTGGTTTCCTCCGACACCGATGCTGCGCCGTTCGCACGGATGGGGAAAGGGGGGCATCCAGTGCCCGTAACGACCGGGATGCCGGAGTGCGGCTTCGCTCTCCTCAAATTTCCAGGCAATGCACCGATGGCGCGGCCCCTCCCGGGCCTTCGGCTGATGCGGTCCGCTGGAGCGTTCTTCGATCGGACGCCACCGGCCCGCGGCGTTCGTTGAATGCCCGGCGAAGCGGACGAACAGGCAGGCCGTTGAAGATTATGGCGGGTGGCCCGGGAACGAAGTCTGCAGGACTTCGGACTCAGGAGATTACCGCCGTCGCGCGATCAGGCGGTGCGTGAGGCCGAACAGGTCGAAGCTCGTATAGCCCTTCGCCAACAAGGCCCGCACCAGCGGGGGATCGTATCCCGCCTGTTCCTCCATCTCGATCGCGTTGCGGAGGATGTCCACATCATCGAGTGCGGCGCAGGCATCGAGGTATTCATGCGCGCGCCGGCGGTTGAACAGCAGCGGATCGGTCATGAAGTGACGCAGCCGATCGGCCTCATAGTATTCGCTCGTGCGGCCCGCCGCCTGCGCCGCCCGGCCCAGCGCCACCACGCCTTCGGCGTCCAGGCGCAGATGCGGCCAGGGATCGTGATCGAAGGCGCCGCCCCAGTGCGGCCCTGAGCGCGCGCACCACAGCGGCGCGGCGGCGCTGTAGACGATGCCCCCGGGCGCGGCGACGCGAGCCATGTCGCGGAAGGCGGCGGCGATGTCCGGCACGTGCTCCAGCGTCGCGAAGGCGAAGACCAGGTCGACGCTGCCGCTGTCGAGCGGCATCGCCTCCGCGGAGGCCTTCACATAGGACACGGCCGGATCGGTGTAGTTGCGGCCGATCTCGTCCATCACGTCCAGCCCGACGACGCGCCTGGCGCCGAGACCGACGAAATGCGCGCAATCCTCGCCGCGATTGCAGCCGACCACGAGCACGCTGCGGCCGGTGAGGTCGACCAGGCTCGCCGCGATGGACTGGTGATACCGCTTGTAGTCGGGCGGGTCGGCGGCGACCGCCGCCGCGGCATCGGCTTCGCGCAGCGTCGCCCAACTCGGTGGTGGCGGCGGCGGGGGCGGTGTTGGCGGTGGGGGTGGCGGGGGTGGTGAAATACGGTCCACCATCCGCAGCAGCCTGTCGCGCAGCGCCATCGCCGCCTCCTTGAGTTTGGACCGCGCGCGGCCGGGCGGGATCACCTGGCCGGCCGAAGACGCACATGCAGGCGGAGGACGGGCCCCGCCCTCAGGGGAGCGGGCGCACGGAACACACCCAGGGTGTCAGTGTAGCGCGTGGCGGTCCAGCAGCGCATCGGGCAGCGCCATCACCCGCGCGCCGTAGGTCCAGACCAGCGTGCATGCCACCGGCCGGCCAGGAAAGGCCGCGCGCAGCAGCGCGCGATAGGCGGCCATCTGCCGCAGGTACAGCGGTGCCACCGCCTCGGCGGTCGCCGGCGGCGGGCGGTTCGTCTTGTAGTCCAGCACCAGCACGCGATCGGGCGTCACGAGCAGCCGGTCCACCTGGCCGGCGATCAGCCGGTCGCCGACACGCCCGGCGAGCGGCGCCTCGGCCAGGCTGTCCGGGCCGAGCGCGGCGGCCAGGATCGGGTTCGCCAGCAAAGCCGTGACCTCGGCGAGCACCGCGTCGCGTTCGGCCGGTTCCAGCCCGTGGCCGGGGCGGGCGAGGAAGCGCTGCGCCATCGCGGCGCGCTGTGCGGGCGGATGGTCGGGCAGGTGCTGCAGCAGCGCATGGACCAGCCGGCCGCGGCGGAAGCGCAAACCGCGCGGATCGTCAGCGGGGCGCGGCGGGGCGGCGGGGGTTTCCTCCTCGCCCGGCAGGCTGGACGGGGCGATGGCACCCTCCGGGGCTTCCCGCGGCGCCGGACGGCCCGCCCAGGGCGGCACCTCGGCGGCGGCGACGCGCGCGCGCGGGGGCGGCTCCGGCCGCGCGGGCAGGGTCTGCGCGCCGTCCAGCCGCCGGCAGGTCGCCTCGGGCGGGAACAGCCCGCCGGCGGCGCCGAATGCGGTGGGATCGAAGTGGGTCTCGGTGGCGCCGGGCAGGCGGGCGAAGCCGCTCTCGACCAGGCGGTACCAGGATCCGTCGGGCACCTTGTTCTTGCCCTGCCAGCCGCAGACGATGATGCGGTCCTCGGCCCGTGTCAGCGCGACATACAGCAGGCGGTGGCGTTCGCGCGCATCGGCATCCTGGTCCTGCTGCCGCCTTGCGGCCAGCGCGGCGGCGTCGAAGCCATCGCGGTGCGGCGCCCAGGCCGGCAGGTCGGGTTCCAACCAGCGCAGCGTGGTGCGATCGACGGGCTCGGCCGTGGTGTCGGGCAGGATGACGACCGGCGCCTGCAGGCCCTTCGCACCATGCACCGTCATGATGCGCACGGCATCGCCGGCGCCCTCGGCCTCGCGCTTCACCTCGGCGCCGCCTTGGCGCAGCTGCTGCACGAAGCCCTGCAAGGATGGCGGGTGCGCGCGTTCATGCTGGAGCGCGGCATTGAGGAATTCATCGAGCGGGTCGGCCGCATCGGGGCCCAGCCGCGCCAGCATCCGCGCCCGCCCGGCGCGCGGGTCGAGCGGCCCCGGCGCGCCCAGCACGCCGGCGAACAGCGCGTGCGGGGTGGCAAGGTCGGCCCGCGCCATCAGCCCGGCGAGCCAATCCGCCACCTGGCCGAAGCGCGACGCCGACCCCCGATGCGCCGCCAGCGCCGACCACAATGCCCCCTGCCGCGGCTGCGCCAGCGCGAGCAGGTCGTCCTCATCCAGCCCGGCCAGCGGCGATTTCAGCAGGGCGGCGAGGGAGAGGTCATCCTCCGGCAGCAGCAGCACATCGGCCAGCGCCAGCATGTCCTGCACGGCGATCTGGTCGGCCAGCACCATCCGGTCCACGCCGCCGACCGGGATGTGCAGGTCTTTCAGGGCGCGCACCAGGGCGGGAACGAAGCCGCCGCGGGCACGGGCGCGCACCAGCACCAGGATGTCGCCCGGCCGCACACGGCGACCTTCAGGCTGGTCCGCCGCGCGGCCGGCATCGACGCGGGCGGGCAGCGTCTCCGTCGCGATCATGTGGTGGATGCGCTGCGCCAGCAGGCTGGCCAGGCGCTGCGGCGCGCCTTCGGCATCGATCGGCGTATCCGGCGGTGCCCAGGGCGGCGGTTCGGCCGCATCGGTGGCGGCAAGCAGCGGCCAGAGCTCGACCCGCCCGGCATGGCCGGCGCGATCGGCGAAGTGGCGCAGCGTCTCGCCGTCCGCCACCACGCCCTCGCGCGCCGCGCCTTCGGCGAAGACGGCATCGACCAAGGCGAGCACCGGTTCCGTCGAACGGAAGGAGACGTCGAGCGTGACCGGGCGGAAATCCTGCCCGGCATCGGGCACCGTGACCGCGTAGTGCCCGCGTTCGCGCGCGAAGCCTTCGGCATCGGCACCCTGGAAGCGGTAGATCGACTGCTTCTCGTCGCCCACGGCGAAGATGGTCCGCCCGGCCTCCCGCGCGCCGAGCCCGGCGAAGAATTCCGAGGTCAGGGCGCGCACGATGCCCCATTGGTCCGGATTGGAATCCTGCGCCTCATCCAGCAGGACGTGGTCGAGCCCGCCATCGAGCTTGAACAGCACCCAGGCGCTGCCGGGGTCTTCCAGCAGGCGCTCGGCGCCGCGAATCAGGTCGTCGTAGTCGAGCATGCCGGCGCGGCGCTTGGCGGCATCGTAGCGTTGCAGCACGGGCGCGCCGATCGACAGCAGGGCGATGGTCGCCGCCAGCAGGCGGCATGCGGCGCGGGCTTCCTGCACGGTGGCGAGTCGCTCGGCCTCGGCGGTCAGGGTGTCCTGGATCCAGGGTGCGTCCGCCCCCGCCTGCTTGGTCGCCAGGCGCTTGCGGGGGGCATCGTCATTGGTCAGCAGGATGCCGCGCCAATCCTCCCAATGCGTCGCGCGGCCGGGGATGTCGCGGGCAAGCCAGGCGGCGATCGCAGCACCCCGTTCCTGGTCGTTGGCATTGCCGCTCGCGCGCAGCAGCGCGCCGGCACGCGACAGCGGGGTCGCATCCGGATCGCAGGCCGCGGCGATCAGCGCATCCTCCCGCGTCGCGCCTGGCGCCAGGCCGAGCGCCCGCGCCAAGGCCGGTTCCAGCCCGGCGACGCCCTGCCGGCTTTCCACCGCGCGCAGCAGCCGGCCGCGTTCCTGCGCCAGCGTGCCGACCACCTCGGCGAAGCGCGTGGGCGGGACCAAACGCGCGAGGTTTTCCAGCGCGGCGCGGTCGGGCGCGGCTGCCAGCACCGCCTCGCGTTCCCGCGCCAGCATCGCCCGCGCGTCCTGTTCCTCGACCACCGCGAATTGCGGGGCGAGGCCGGCTTCGAGCGGAAAGGCGCGCAGCAGCGACTGCGCGAAGGCGTGGATGGTGGAAATGCGCATCCCGCCCGGCTGTTCCAGCACGCGCACGAACAGCGCGCGGGCGGCGCGCAGCTCCTCCGGTCCCGGCAGGCGGTCGGTCAGCGCCGCCAGCGTCCGCGCCAGTGCTGCATCATCGGCCGTCGCCCAGCCGCCAAGGGCCTTCGCCAGTCGCGTGGCCATCTCCGCCGCCGCCGCCTTGGTGAAGGTCAGGCACAGGATGCGTCCGGGCTCGACACCCGCCAGCAGCAGCCGCAACACGCGGTCGGTCAGCAGCTTGGTCTTGCCTGACCCGGCCGAGGCCTCGACCCAGGCCGAGGCCGCGGGGTCGGAGGCGCGCGACTGCGCCGCCTCGGCGCGCGCGCGCGGGGTGGCGGGCGGCGCGTTCAGAAGGGGCGCCCGGAGGCCGGCTGGCCGAGGTAGGGCGCGACCGCGTTGGCGAGGAAGGCGAACAGCGCCGCATCGTCACGGCCCTGGCGGTTGCAGCTGACGAAGGCGGTCCAGACGATGCGCTGCGTGGCGCGATCCCGCAGGTCGACCGTGCCGGTAACGCGCAGCGTCGGCACGGTGCGCCCGCCCATGCGCGGCACGTCCTGCGTCCAGGTGATGTCGTCGCTCTCGCGGAAAGTGCGGCCGCTGGTGCGGTCGTTGAAGCCGCCGAAATTGTCGCCCTCGACCGAGGTATTGCCGCGCCAGGACAGGATGAAGGGCGCATTGGCATCCACCCGCCGCCCGGCATTGGCGAGCGCGGACAGCACCGCTTCACGCAGCATGCGGTCATTCGGGCCGCCGCCGGGGCGATCGGGCACCGCGATCGCCGCATCGCGCGGCACCGGGGCGAAGACATTGGCCGAGATCTGCCCCGGGCAGGCCGATTGCGCCAGGGCCGGCACGGCACCGAACGCGATGGCGGCGAAGGCAGTCAGGCGAAGGGCGATGCCGCGCATTGGCGTTTCCTCGGTCGGGCGAGACGGTGTTGAATGGCGGCAGCGTAGAGCAGCCGGCGCGCTGCTGGAACCACGGCCAGGGGCTTTGCGCATTGGAAACCGTCGGCAGCGCATGGCCGCCAGTCGTCGCGTGACGGCCATGCGAACCCACGCCCCATAGCAAGGAGATCGATGAATGCGCCGACGCCGCCTGCTAGCCTTGGGGGCCGCGGCACTGGCCGCACCGCGCATCACCCTGGCCCAGTCGCGCCCGATCCGCGTGGTCGTGCCCTTCGCCCCCGGCGGGCAGTCCGACACGGTGATGCGCCTGCTGCAGCCGAAGATGAGCGAATTCCTCGGCACCTCCATGATCATCGAGAACCGCCCCGGCGGCGGCGGCGCGGTCGGCGCGGGGGTCGTCGCCGCCTCACCCGCCGATGGCACGACGCTGTATTTCGACAGTTTCGGCTTCGTCGTGCAGCCGCTGATCCAGCGCGGACTGCCCTTCGACTACGCCACCGCCTTCGCCCCCGTCGCGCAGGTCGTCGCCGCGCCCTATGTGCTGGTGGTGAAGAAGGACTTCGCCGCCACCGACCTCGCCGGCTTCATCGCGGAGGTGAAGCGGCAGGGGGCGGTGCCGTATGGCTCGCCGGGCATCGGCACGGTCGGGCACCTGGCCGGCGCCCTGCTGGCGAACCGCGCCGGCATCACCTTGGAGCACCTGCCCTATCGCGGCGGAGCGGAGGCGGCGCGGGACGTCGCGGCCGGCAATCTCGATTCGGCGATCGGGTCGGTGAACTCGCTGAAGCCGGTGATCGACGCCGGGCGTGGGCGCGCCATCGCGCTGACCAGCGGGGATCGGCGCGGGCCCCTTGCCGCCAGCGTGCCGACCATCGCCGAGAACGGCTTCCCGGGCTTCGACCTGACATCGTGGAACGGGATATTCGCGCCGGCAGCGACGCCACCGGCCATGATCGCGCGGTTCGAAGCGGCGGCGGCGCATGCGACATCCGATGCGACCACGCGGGAACGGCTCGCGGCCAGCGGCAATGATCCGGTGACGGGAAGCGCAGCGGATTTCGCCGCGGTGCTGGAGCGGGACGGGGCGATGGTGCGACGGCTGGTGGCGGAGACGGGGATGCGGCTGGAAGGGTGAAGGCAGATCAGGGCGGGGGAGAGAACTCCCCCGCGCCCCCTCCTTTTTTGTCTGTCGGCAGGGCGCGCTGCGGCGGAAGGCTGGGCCATCAGGCGGAGGTCAGGTAAGCGCCGGGATCCAGCTGATCCGTGTGCCGTTGCCGGGATCATCCATGCAAGGCGCTGGGCGGCCGCATACCGAAGGCCAATGATGGTTCCCGGGTGCGTGTATGCGGACCTTGGGCCTGCAACGGGTCGGCCCGAACGGAGCCACTGCCTCGCCCGGCGCCAATTCCCCGTGGTCCAGGGGGCCGCAGCCCCCTGGCGGGGTGAGGTTTGGAGAGGGGCAGGGCCCCTCTCCAAGAAAGCCTACAGCGCGCCGCCCTTGCGCCCGGCCATCGCGCCGAGCCGCAGCCGCAGCGCGTTCAGCTTGATGAAGCCCTGGGCGTCGAACTGGTCGTAGGCGCCCTGGTCATCCTCGAACGTCACGTGCTTCATCGAATACAGGCTGTTGGGCGACTGCCGACCCGACACGATGGTGTTGCCCTTGTAGAGCTTCAACCGGACGGTGCCGGTCACACTCTTCTGGCTCTCATCGATCAGCGCCTGCATCATCCGGCGTTCCGGGGCGAACCAGAAGCCGTTGTAGATGATCTCTGCATAGCGCGGCATCAGGCTGTCCTTGAGGTGCGCGGCCTCGCGGTCCAGCGTGATCGATTCCATCGCGCGGTGGGCGGTGTGCAGGATGGTGCCGCCCGGCGTCTCGTAGCAGCCGCGCGACTTCATGCCGACGAAGCGGTTCTCGACCAGGTCGAGCCGGCCGATGCCGTTCTCCTTGCCGAGCGCGTTCAGCCGCGTCAGCAGCGTCGCCGGCGACAGGCGTTCGCCATTGATGCCGACCGCGTCGCCGCGTTCGAACTCGATGGTGATCTCGGTGACCTTGTCCGGTGCATCGACCGGGCTGATCGTGCGCTGCCAGACCATCTCATCCGGCGCATCCCAGGGTTCCTCGAGGATCTTGCCTTCGGAACTGCTGTGCAGAAGGTTCGCATCGACGCTGAAGGGCGATTCGCCGCGCTTGTCCTTGGCGATCGGGATCTGGTGTTCTTCGGCGAAGGCGATCAGCGCCGTGCGGGAGGTCAGTTCCCATTCGCGCCACGGCGCGATGATCTTGATGTCCGGCTTCAGCGCATAATAGCTGAGCTCGAACCGCACCTGGTCGTTGCCCTTGCCGGTCGCGCCATGGGCGACGGCATCGGCGCCGACCTTCTCGGCGATCTCGATCTGGCGCTGGGAGATCAGCGGGCGGGCGATGGACGTACCCAGCAGGTACATCCCCTCGTACAGCGCATTGGCGCGGAACATCGGGAAGACGAAGTCCTTTACGAAGGTCTCGCGCAGGTCGTCGATGTAGATGTTCTCGGGCTTGATGCCGAGCAGCAGCGCCTTGTCGCGCGCCGGGCCGAGTTCCTCGCCCTGGCCGAGATCGGCGGTGAAGGTCACCACCTCGCATCGGTAGGTGGTTTGCAGCCACTTCAGGATCACGCTGGTGTCGAGCCCGCCGGAATAGGCAAGCACGACCTTCTTCACGTCCTTCACGCGCATCGGGCGCTCCCAGTATCTCGTACCGGGGCGGGTATGGCGCCGGGGGGCGTGGGAGTAAAGGTCGGCGAAGGTAGACCGGCCCGACTGACGTCCTTCGGCCCGATTCAAGGCATCGGGCCGGGAGCGCACAGCGCGACCGCGCCCAGACTATCAGCCGCCGGCAGCGCAACAGTGCGGGGCGCGCAAGCCAAGCCGCCGCATGGCGGCGCCGGCGCTTGAGGCAAAAATAGTCAGAAAAAGGAGGGGGTTTGGGGCCCATACCCATTTATACCGAGCGCTTCTTGGGTCAACATGATGTTTGATAGACCCCATAGACACCGCCTGAAGTGTCAAGCCCGACTTACCCATACCATGGCGGGGGTAGATTGTACCAAACAGGCAGCGGGCGGAATTCCAACTCACCGAGACTTTGCCGGCCTGGTCCTGCCAGAGCAGCGCACGCAACGGCAGGTCGAGCGCCAAAGTGGGCTGGCGCAGGAAGTTCGGCGTACCCATGCGCGGATTGCCGAACACAACCACCGTCGAGGGCGGCACGGCCCGACCTCCCGCGCGCCCTCGGCGTGGTCGAGGTGGCCGAAGACGCGGAAGCCCCTCCTGCCGCATCGAGGCTTCCAGCCGAGAGAGGGTTGTCGCGAAATCATGTGCGCCTGGGCGGGTGAGCACGCCGCTGTCTTGCGCAACCGCGGCCAAGCTGGCGCATAGCGAGAAGGCGAGGGCCAACGCGCTGCGACGCATGGTCGGATACCCTCGTGAGGGATGTTTATGGCACGTCTGCAGCGCCGGGGGGGCTGAAGTGACACGCCGTCGGCCAGCGGCGTGCGCTTTGATCGACGCGGGGACTTTCCTCCCCGATCTGGCCGCTCTGCGTCCTGCTGCAGGTCTCTTCTTGCGGTGGCCGATGCGGGCTTCGGCCTGGTGTCAGAGATGGAGTTCCGCCCCGGGACGGGGTTTGACCGACGGCGATTAGGGCCGCGGCCATCCGTGAAAGCCAAATCCATCGAAGCGATTGGCGCCGCGAAGAAAATTATTGCAGATGCTTTTGGAACCAACCTGCCGGTTCGCCGTTTCAACAAGGGAAATAACTGGCGATTGGCAGGTCACGACGATGAATTCTCTTGGCGGGCGGGCTGAAGACCGCAGGGTTGGCCCCGATCATCCCGCTGCCGATCCTGTTGATCCTGCCGGCCTCCGCGGCGCGTTGGCCTCCCGTTTGGCAGGTTTGGCCACACCGACCGTGCAGGATGTCACTGGATCGCCGGAGCGGGCGCCGAATGGCGGCGGCACGGCGATATCCCAGATGCCGATCCCGGCCGCCAAAGCCCCGCGCGAACACATATCGCATCCCGTCGATATCCATGTCGGTGCGCGGGTACGGTTGCGACGCCAGCTTCTCGGCATGAGCCAGAAGGATCTGGCGGCTGCGCTCGGCATCACCTTCCAGCAGGTCCAGAAGTTCGAGCGCGGGAGGAACCGGATCGCCGCCGGCAGACTGCATGACATGTCCGGCGCCCTCGATGTGCCGATCTCCTTCTTCTTCGACACCTTGCCGTCCGAGTTCGGCGGCCGGGCCAGGCTGCCGCGCGGCATGCCGCCCACCTGGGTCGGGGAAGAGATGGGGAACGATAGGATGCAGCACCGTGAGACGCTGAACCTGATGCGGGCCTACCACGCCGTTCCCGGCCAGGCATTGCGTCTGCGGATCCTCGACCTCGTTCGGAGTCTGGCACCGGCCGCATAGCCGCGGGCCTTGGACGAAGATTCTACGCGCGGCGGCCCCTCGGGCGTTCGCGTCGCGCAACACGCGCTGAGACGGAGGAGACCACCATGCGCTCGCTGCGTCCCGCATTTCTGCTCATCGTGGGCCTCGGCCTCACCGGCTGCGTCGGTGTGAACGGCGGATATGACCGCCAGCCATACGGCAGCACCTTCAGCGGCAATTCGGGCTTCGTGACACCATACCGCTACCCCAGCCCGTCAAGCGGGTATCTGTACGACCAGTCGAACCGGTCGTGGCAGGGCAATGCCTACAGGCCGGGTCCCAACTACAGGCCGCCCCCGAACTACAGGCCAACTCCCTATTACAGGCCGAACCCCAATTACGGGCAGAGCCGGAGCAACAATCCCAACCGCAACAACCCGCCGGGCCACGACAACCCGCTAGGCCGCGGCCACGGACGCGACAACGACTGACCGCAGGCCGTCAAGGCCGCCCGTGATGGGTTCGGCCTGGCGGGAATGGGCACCTCGGTCAGGGGCCTGGCGAAAAGGGCGCTGGCCCGATTGAACCAGCGATGCCGACAGCATTGGAGACGATAGTCATGCGAACCGTTACCGCAGTTGCACTGGCCGCGACGCTCGGTTGCTCCATGGTCGCGCCCGTGGATGCGATGGCGCAGGGCCGACCAGCCCCCGCCATCGTCACCCAGGCCCAGACGGCAACCGAACTCGCCGCCATCTGCGATCCCGCCTGGGGCGGTGTGCCGCGCCTGGAGGCGATCGCCTATTGCCAGGGCTTCCTGACCGGCTTCGGCCAGTATCATGCCCTGCTGTATCCGCAGGGCGGGCCGGCGCGGCCCCTGTTCTGCGTACCCGTCCCCGGGCCGACGGTGGCCCAGTCAGGCGTCGCCTTCGCCGCCTGGGCGCGCGAGAATACGCAGTACGGCAGTGAGCCGGCACTCGACGGCCTGCTCCGTTGGGCCCAGGCAACCTTCCCCTGCCCGGCGAGCCCGCCGTCGCGCAGCTCGCGCCGCGCACGCTGAGGCCGAGAAGATGAACATGCGCTCAACGCAACGTGCACTCCTCCTTCTGGGCGGTCTCGGCCTGGCCTCCTGCGCCGAAATGTCGCCGACGCAGCAGAGCATGGGCATCGGTGCCCTCGGCGGTGCGGCGCTCGGCGGCGTCGTGGGTTCCTTCAGCGGCAATGCCGGGCTCGGTGCCCTGCTCGGAGCGGGCGTCGGCGCGGGCGGAGGGTATCTGTACGGCCAGTCTCAACAGTCACGGCAGCCCTACTACGGCGGCAACAACGGCCCGTATCGCGACAACCGGAACTACTGAGCAGCCGTTGGCCGCTGCGTGCGGCGGTCCGCGCTGAAGACTATAATGGGATGCCGTGCGTTCGAACGGCACAAGGAGAAGACATCATGTCGCTCGGAATGATCCTGCTCATCATCCTCGTCATCGCCTTGTTCGGGGGCTTCACCGGGGTGGTCGGCGGCTATGGCTATGGCTTCGGCCATGGCGGCGTCGGCGTCCTTGGCGCGGTGTTGATCATCGTCCTCATTCTCGTGCTGCTCGGCCGGATCTGATCTGCCCTGGCCGAATATCGGTCGGGGGCACCTTGGCCGGCACGCGGAGATCGGCCTCGTCGAGCGTGGCGTTCCGGGCGGCGGGCGCTGTTGCTGCGCCCGTCAGCCCTTCACGGCATGACCGGGAACGCTGCGCGCCTCCCGATCCTCGAACCTGATGGCGACGAACAACCATGAATCGCAATCTGCTCGTCATCGTGATCGGCGTGCTAGGAATTGCCGCCGGTGTCCTTGGCTATTGGTTCTACCAGGAGCAGCACAGGTCAGGCGTCGACATCAGCATCGGCCCGCGCGGCGTCACCATTCAGGAGAGATAGCGCCGGGCCTGCCGCAGGACGCAGGACAGGGCTCCCCGGCCGCATCCACTACACCTCTCCTCCGGCCCGGGTTCCGCCTGCCCCAGGCACACGATATCCGGAAAGGGGTTCGATGAGCAGCACCGCCGAGCCGAGCCACCCGCAACGGTTCTTCGGCGACTTCATCAGGATTGCCGGCCCGTATTGGACAGGACCGGAGCGATGGCGACCACGCCTGCTGACCGCGGCGCTTGCCCTGCTCGTGGGCGCCCAGGTGGCGCTCGCGATCCGACTTAACATCTGGAGTGCAGACCTGTTCGATGCGCTGGAACGGCACTCGACCGACCGCGCCATGGCCCAGATCGGCATCTTCGTTCTCATCATGCTCGGCACCATGGCGACCAACACGGCGCATCTGGTGGTTCGCCGACGCCTGCAATTCGACTGGCGACGCTGGCTGACGGCGCGGGTGATCGGCGACTGGATGGAGGATGCGCGACACTACCAGGCCGACCTCATCCCTGGCGACCACGCCAACCCGGACGGGCGCATCGCCGAGGACATCCGCATCGCCACGGAGGTCGCCATCGATCTGGCCAGCAGCCTGTTCTACTGCAGTCTTCTGCTGATCACGTTCGTCGGTATCTTGTGGTCGCTGTCGGGCTGGATCCGTGTGGCAGGCCTGGATGTTCCCGGACATCTCGTCGCGCTCGCCTTCGGCTATGCTGGTACCGGCGCCGCCGTCGCCTTCCTGCTGGGCCGCCCCCTCGTGCGCGCCACCGATACGCGGCAGACGAGGGAGGCCGAGTTCCGTTTCAGCCTGGTACGGGCGCATGAGAGCGGGGAGCCGATCGCCGTCGCGCGCGGCGAATCTCTGGAGCGTGAACGCCTCGAGACCGTCTTCGAGACCATCGCGCAATCCTGGCGCGACCAGTCCGCGGGACTGGCGCGCCTTCTGGCCTTTTCCTCCGGTTACGTGGCCCTTGCCGGCGTGCTTCCCATCCTGGTTGGCACGCCGCGCTTCCTCGAGGGAGCACTTTCTCTCGGTCGCCTGATGCAGTCCGGGCAGGCGTTCCAACAGGTCACGGCGGCGTTGTCCTGGCCTGTCGACAACCTGGCCCTGATCGCTGGATGGCGCGCCTCGGTGGAGCGCGTCCTGATGCTCGACGAGGCAGTCCGCATCGTCGCCCTGGAAGCCGCACGCGTGGGTGAGACCGCGATCAACCTGGATCGCGTGCCGACGTCGCAACTCGGGGTCCGAGATCTGTGGGTCGCAGCACCCGACGGCACCGCCATGCTCTCCGACCTCACCCTGACGGTGGAGCCGGGCGAGCATGTCCTGGTGGATGGCGACCCCGAGGCGGCGAGCGCGCTGTTCCGGGTGCTGGCCGGCATCTGGCCCTGGGGGCGCGGCCAGGTGGATCTGCCGGCCGATGCCGGGATGATCGCCATCGGTCCATGGCCATTCCTGCCGCAGGGATCATTGCGGCAGGCGCTGGCATTCCCGGAGCCGGCGGACGCTCACGACGATGCGGCGCTGCAAGCCGCCCTCGCCAGCGTGGGACTCGCGCATCTCGCAGAACGGCTGGACGAAACAGCCGACTGGGCGCGCGTGCTGACCGCGGCGGAGATCCAGCGGCTGTCCTTCGCGCGGATCATCCTGTTTCGCCCGCAATGGATCATACTGGGCGATGCGACGGATGCACTCGACCCGGCCTCGGCCGACCTCATGCTGCGCCTAATCGTGGACCTGCTGCCACACGCCGGCATCGTTCTGATTGGGCGGCACCCGGGATCGGCGGAGATCTTCGACCGGCGGCTGTCACTGGAGCGTGCGGCCGATGGTGAAGTCCTGCTCCAGGAGGTCTATGCGCGGCGCCAGGCGGCGAAGCTGCCGCGCCCCAGGCCGCTCAGCGTGATCGATCGGTTGCGCGAAGGCTACGGGCGCTGATCCCGGACACAGCGATTGCTTGGGCGGGTGCCGCTCGCAGCACCCGGCTCAGAGAAGTCCAGGCAACCAGCCCGTGGCGCTCGCCGTCTCCCATAGGAGGATGCCGGTCGTTGCAAGGATGGCGAGCGCTGCCAGCAGCGCGGCGCACAACAGCAGACCGTCCTCCTCGAGATAGGCGAAGGCGATGAACGTGATCGCCAGGGCGGGCAGGACATTGCTCAAGGGTAGCGGCACAAGAAGGCTGGCGCCGAGGAGAAGTACGATGCCGCCGACCACCCGCTTGGTCGCCTCGAACGGAGTATACCATCGCGGGCGGATGAATCGCTCCAGCCAGCGTATGACAGGGACTGCGCGACGGACCATGTTGCCAAGCCTGCGTGCATCGAAATGCCTTTCGCCGACGCGATCCGGGAAGATTGGCCGGCTGCGGGCCAGGATCATCTGCATCGCCGGCACCATCAGCAATATGCCGGCGACGGCCGAGACACCCGGTAGAAGACCAAGGATCGCCAGAAGCAGAAGCACGATGCCGAACGAACGCTCGCCCAGGCGTTCCAGGAGCCAATTGAGCGTTACCTGCTTCTCAGCAACGACAGCATCGAGCATCGCTTCCAAGGCGAAGGAGGTCGGCGGGCGCGGGATCATGACGCCGCCAGCATAGACACGCGGGGCGGTAGCGGATCAACCGATCGCATTCCGCTCGGCGGAGGCCATCGGCACGTGACGGTGAACAAACCTCCGTCCTACTGGCCCGCGCCGCAAGGCGGAACAGCACTGAGAACACGTTGGATGGCTTCGGCGAGTTCGGTGTCGCGATAGGGCTTCTCAAGCGCCGCCGAGCCTGGCCGCAGCGCAAGGGTGCGACAATCATCGCCACTGACGAAGATGTGCGGCACGAAGCCGGATCGGATGATCTCTCTGACTGCCGAGATGCCACTACCATCACGCAGATGCGCATCGACGATCATGAGGTCGGGGCGAGATCGCTCGACGGCCACGAGCGCGCGGGCCAC